>CAMQZF010000001.1 GCA_947039525.1 uncultured Photobacterium sp.
CGTTATTATCCATCCAATAAAGCCATTGCTGATATTTTTGATGTGAAGAAATGGGCGGCATTGACTCAGAAAAAAGGCGTGATCATTGTTGGTCGCTTGAATCATGGTGAGTTAGCTGGACTAACAGAATTGGCAAATACCTTAGGGTGGCCGTTGTTAGTGGATCCTCAAGCGGGTGGCAATAGTCCATATTCGGGGTTCGATGCGTGGTTACAAAATCCAGCTTGTGCGTCACTATTATCACAATCTGAGGTGATTTTGCAATTTGGTGGTCGTTTGGTTTCTAAGCGATTATTACAGTGGATTTCAGATCATCGAGAGTCTGAATATTGGCTGGTGGATCCATTATGTGGACGTTTAGATCCAACCCATCGCCGTAGCACTCGTATTCAAGCGGATTGTTTGGCATGGGCGATGTACGCTTTATCTTTAGTGGAACATTCAACACAGTTTGAATGGGCAAAGTCGTTAATGAGCGCTGTCACTGAATATTACGATGTGGTAGCGACTCATTCACAAACATTGACTGAATTATCGTTAGCTTCTCATTTGGCTACGTGGTTATTGCCGACGACTGAGCTTTTCATTGGTAATAGCACAATGGTGCGCTTGTTGGATATTTGTGGGCAATTGAATCATGTTCGTACGTTTGCGAACCGTGGAGCATCAGGCATTGATGGTTTGATTGCAACGGCGGCTGGTGTGCAACGTGCCCGCCAAATACCTTTGGTTGTGGTTTTAGGTGACACTTCTTTATTATATGACCTGAATTCATTGGCTTTATTACGTCAGCATGAATATCCCATTGTGGTGATTGTCACAAATAATAATGGTGGTGGTATTTTTGATTTATTGCCGGTTCCTAATCAACAAAAAGACGATTATTATCGCATGCCTCATCACTTATCGTTTTCCCATGCTGCTGCGATGTTTGATTTAACATATCACTTACCAAGTACATTGGCTGAAGCCCAGTCTTGTCTACTGTCTGCTCAACAACATTGTGGTACAAGCTTAGTTGAAATCACGACTCCTGAAGGAGAAGCAGGGGAGATGTTGACGGCTTTATTTCAAGAGATTCATCATGCCACTTTATTGTAAATGGACACGAGCAAAATTAAAGGACGGTGCAGATGCCGCACCTACCTTAGTTTTTTTGCATGGTTTGTTAGGCAATCATCAAGATTGGCAAAAAGTGATTGATTCTTTATCGAATTCTTTTAATTGTTTAACAATTGATTTACCTGGGCATGGTAATAGTCATACAATTAAACCCGTGAACTTTAATGTCGTGGATACCTTACTTCATGAAACCTTAGTGCATGAGCAAGTGCAAGAGTATGTACTTATTGGTTATTCACTGGGTGCAAGAGTGTCAATGTTTCATGCTTGCCATCAGTTTAATCGCTCTTTAAAAGGTTTGATTTTAGAAGGTGGGCATTTTGGCTTGCCAATGGGAGAACGTGAAGCTCGTTGGATTAATGATGTAGGCTGGGCAGAGAGATTTCGCCAAGAATCGATAATAAGCGTGTTGGCTGACTGGTATCAACAGGCGGTGTTTTCATCGCTAACGTTAGCGCAATGTGAGGCTTTGATTGCCTATCGTCAATATAATGATGGGAATGGTGTCGCAGATATGTTGTTAGCCACCTCTTTATCGAAGCAACCCGAATTACGAGATAAACTCGAACAACTGACAATTCCGACTCATTATATTTATGGTGAGTGGGATCATAAATTTCAGCGTTTAGCGCAAGAGGCACATTTGAAATCTCATGGTGTCTCTGATGCTGGACATAATGTTCACGTAGAAAATCCAAAAGGATTTTGTATTGTGATCAACCATATTATGACAATGATTGGAAAATAAAATGGCTAGAACGGTAGGTTTGACCGAACAAGAGTTATACGCGCCAGTGAACTGGACTGATTGCTCAGCAGAATACACCGATATTTTGTACAGCAAATCTGATGATGGCATTGCAAAAATTACGATTAATCGTCCTGAAGTTCGCAATGCGTTTCGTCCTAAGACAGTAAAAGAGATGATTCATGCGTTAGCGGATGCTCGTTACGATGATCATATTGGTGTTGTGGTACTGACTGGACAAGGCGAAGATGCGTTTTGTTCTGGTGGTGATCAGAAAATTCGTGGTGATTACGGCGGTTACGATGACGGTGAAGGTACACATCACTTAAACGTTTTGGATTTCCAACGTCAAATTCGTACTTGTCCTAAGCCTGTGATTGCAGCCGTTGCTGGTTATGCGGTTGGTGGCGGTCATGTTTTACACATGATGTGTGATTTAACTATCGCAGCCGATAACGCTCAGTTTGGTCAAACAGGGCCTAAAGTGGGTTCCTTTGATGGTGGCTGGGGTGCTTCTTACATGGCTCGTATCGTCGGTCAAAAGAAAGCGCGTGAAATTTGGTTCTTATGTCGTTTTTACGATGCACAAGAGGCGTTAGATATGGGATTGGTTAACCATATTGTTCCTTACGCGGAACTTGAGCGTGAAACGGTACGTTGGTGTCGTGAAACCTTACAACACAGCCCAATGGCATTACGTTGTTTGAAAGCGGCATTGAACGCAGACTGTGATGGTCAAGCTGGCTTACAAGAGCTTGCGGGTAACGCGACTATGTTGTTCTATATGACAGAAGAAGGTCAGGAAGGTCGTAACGCCTTTAATGAAAAGCGTCGTCCTGACTTTAACAAGTTTAAACGTAACCCATAAGAAGATGATTGCTATGCGAAGTGCGTGTTTATATCAGTATGAATTGCCTATGGATTCCGGTGTGATTTTACGTAACCAACGTTTAGTTACACGTCAAGGGTGGATCGTTGTGTTACAGGATAGACACAAGACCGGAATGGGAGAAATTGCCCCTTTACCTGGGTTCAGTACTGAAACGCACGAGCAAGCAGGTGAGCAAGCCATTGGTTTGCTCACCCATTGGATTGATGCTGGAACATTTGATTTTTCCGATCTTTTTCCATCTGTCGCGTGTGGACTCAGCTTTGCTCTAATGGAATTGAAGAGTGAATTACCCTTGTCGGCGGATTATCGCTCTGCGCCTTTATGTAATGGTGATCCTGATGATTTAGTCGTGAGATTAACTCATATGACAGGCAAGAAAGTCGCTAAAGTGAAAGTGGGTATGTATGAAGCTGTGCGAGATGGCATAGTAACCAATACTTTTTTAAAAGCCATTCCAGATTTGAGCTTACGATTGGATGCTAATCGTCAATGGACTCCTTTGAAAGCACAACAGTTTGCGAAATATATTCAGCCTCAATATCGATCGCGTATTGCTTTTGTAGAGGAGCCTTGTCAGTGCCCTGAAGACAGCTTAGTCTTTTCTCAAGAGACAGGCATTGCGATTGCGTGGGATGAAAGCGTTCGTGATGTGGGATTTAAAGTAAAAGCTGAAGTTGGTGTTGTTGCGATTGTCATTAAACCGACATTAATTGGTTCGTTAGATCGTTGTTTAGAATTGATTGATCAGGCTCATAATGTAGGGTTAGAGGTTATTATTAGCTCAAGTTTAGAGTCGACATTCGGATTGACGCAACTGGCTCGTTTAGCAGCATGGAAAACCCCTGATACGATCCCAGGTTTGGATACCGTCCAGTTATTTGCCAAACAATTGCATCAAGTTTGGCCTGATTGTTTGCTACCCTTAGTCTCACTAACCGATCTTGAGGTGATATGGCAGCATAAATGAGTTTTTTTTCAACATGGCCATGGCAGTCTTGGGCTGAAAAGTCCCCGAATGATGTTGCTCTACGCATGGGTAAACAAGTGTGGACTTGGAAGCAAGTCTCAGACACGGTTGATGATTACGCTAAAGGATTTATTGCTCAGGGGGTTCAGCGAGATCATGTGATCATTGCACCTGTTGCCAATAGTTTATCTTTACTGTGGGTTTTATTAGCTTCTGTACGTGTTGGTGCCCGCTTTATTGGGTTAAATCCTCATTTTTCCGATTTAGAACTGCGTCAACATATTGAGTGGTTACATCCGGATTTTATTTGGCAAGAAGAAGGGAGCTCTGAAAATTTTAATTTACATCTTTTAAGCCTGAAATCCGGTACTGATGTGTCTGTTGCTCCTATGACATGGCAACCTTCTCGTCCAGCAACTTTTACTTTAACATCAGGTTCAACAGGCTTACCTAAAGCGGTTGTTCATAATGTCGATAATCATCTTGCGAGTGCTTTTGGTCTTTTAACTGAAATTGTATTTTCTCGAAGTGATCAATGGTTATTGTCATTGCCTTTATTTCATGTCTCTGGCATGGCGATTGTTTGGCGTTGGTTATTGAAAGGTGCGACATTAGTGATGCCTTGTGGTGGGGATTTGATGGAAGAGTTAGATTCGGTAACTCATGCTTCTTTGGTACCCACTCAGTTACAACGTTTTTTATTACATAAACAGATGCACCCCAATTCAACTAACCGTTTAAAAGCCGTCTTACTTGGTGGTGCGGTGATTCCAGTTACGCTAACACAACAAGCCGAAAAAGAAGGCATTTCGTGTTGGTGTGGGTATGGTATGACTGAAATGGCATCGACTGTTACGGTTAAACGAGCGAATGATTCTTCTGGTGTTGGTCAACCTTTACCATTACGGGATTTGTTGATTCAACAAGGACAAATCTTTGTGCGTGGCGATACTTTATCCATGGGCTATTATCGTAATAGCACCATATTTCCTTTAATGGAAGAGACTTGGTTTCCCACTAAAGATCTGGGTGAATGGCGAAATGGCGAACTATTCATATTAGGACGAGCAGATAATATGTTTATTTCTGGAGGTGAAAATATTCAACCAGAAGAAATTGAACGAATATTAATGAGCGATTCTTCTGTAACCCAAGCGTTTGTGTTGCCCGTTGATGACTGGGTGTTTGGACAGCGCCCTGTTGCGGTTGTTGAAACAACGATACCGTTAACAGATGGTTTTATTGATCACTTGTCGACGTACATTTGTGCACATCTCAGTCGCTTTAAATGTCCGATTGCGTACTATCCTTTGCCTATTGGGATTGCGAATTCTGGAATTAAAATTTCTCGTCAACGACTTCAACAATGGTTACAGCAAATCTCAATGGTTGAATAAAAAAAGCGCTCATTGATCGCTTTTTTTTGTTTTATCGATTGTTGCCACGAAGTTGTTCAACTTTTTCTCTTAACATTATGGTATTTGATTCATTTGCTGGAATGGGAGTGTCAGCAATAATGGTCACTTTTGACCAAAAACGTTTTGGAAATTTAAGTAAAGCTCGCCCACCTTCTCGACTGAAAATGCTGCCCCATAACCCTTGTAATGCAATGGGAATAACAGGAACGGGCGTTCGACGTAAAATTAGATCAATGCCCCGCATGAAAGTGCCAATTTCGCCGTCATAAGTGAGCTGCCCTTCAGGGAAAACACAAACAACATCCCCTTGCTCTAAATAATAAGCGACCTTATCAAAGGCTTGTTTAATGGATTGGCGATTGCCTGCTTCAATTGGAATTGCTTTGCATATTTTACAAAATGTGTTGATGCCGGGAAGGTTATAAATATCTTCATCCATCAAAAAGCGAACGGGACGAGGGCTAGCACCTGCAATTAAAAATGCATCCATATAACTGACATGATTACAGATCAGTAATGCGCCCCCTTTTTTAGGGATGTATTCTAGATGTTTGTGAGTTACACGGTACATCGTATGGCTGACGACCCATACGCAAAAGCGCCAGAAAAAATCGGGAACTTGATAGTAGATGTAAATCATAATTCCGAAATTAAGTACGGCTAATAATAAGAAGAATTGTGGGATGCTAAAGTGCAATAAAGATAAAAATCCAATTGCGAGTACAGTGCTTAACACCATAAATAACGCATTCCAAATGTTATTGGCTGCAATGATTTGAGCTCGTTCCCCTTCTTTTGAACGACTTTGCATGATGGTGTACAAGGGAACAATGAAAATACCACCCGAGACACCGAGTAGAATAAGAGAAGCAAAAACAGGCATCATTTGAGGGTGGTTAATGAATGCCATTAAGCTATCGGAGTGTGGAATGTTTTTTGGTGTGTAGAACCACAACCCCGCACTGAACAAACTAATACCAAAGCTGCCAAGAGGTACGATACCGGGTTCAATTCGGTGACTGGATAGTTTGTCACATAACATTGAGCCAATCGCGATGCCTATGGAAAATAATGCTAGTAGAAAAGAAACGGATGTTGCATCACCACCTAAAAAGAGCTTAGAAAAATTCGGGAATTGCGTTAAATAGCTCGCGCCTAAAAACCAAAACCAACTAATCCCTAAGACACATTGAAAAATGGTTTTATCTTTTTTTGCGATGGCCAAAGTGTGCTTGGTATGTAAAAAAGGACGCCATTCAAATCGAGCTTTCGGATTACTTGGTGGTGCATCGGGTATGAACCGTGCTGTGATATAGCCCAACGTAGCAAAAATCAACATAGCGACAGCGGCAATGATTTCAGCATCTTGTTGATTGGCAATAACACCAGCAAGTAAAGTGCCTAATAAAATGGAGAGAAAGGTGCCCGTTTCAACTAAGGCATTACCTGAGACTAATTCATCTGGTTTTAAATGTTGCGGCAGCAGTGCGTATTTTGCCGGACCAAAAAAGGCAGATTGTATCCCCATTAAAAATAATAAAAACAGCAAAATGACGTAGCTTTGATAAACAAATGCAACAGCGGCACAAGCCATGATGATTATTTCAATAAACTTGACCACCCGCATTATTTTCGCTTTGTCGTAAACATCAGCCATTACGCCAGCTGATGCCGAAAATAAGAAAAAAGGTAAAATGAATAATCCTGCAGCTAAATTGATGGCTAAATTGCTGCTGAATGGCAAAGTATGAGGTGCGGCAAATGCCAATAAAATAAGTAACGTATTTTTATAGACGTTGTCATTAAAAGCCCCAAGCGCCTGAGTTAGAAAGTAAGGTAAAAAGCGCTTTTTGGTTAAGAGGCGAGATTGAGGCTTTGTGTTCATGAAAGTTCTCGAGTTAGGCTTGCCAAGAGTAAACGTATGTACTGATTAAATTTTCAATAAGTGCAGTCCCATCCGTGGAGTTTTGAGTAAATAATTTATCATCCACACTCAGTAAAGTAATGCCATGAACACCGGCCCATAAAACTCGGCTTGTTGCTAAAATCTCCGCATCAGACTTATTGGGTGTAATTTGACGAATCAGCATCTCTAACATGGAGGTCATATTATTGATTCGTTGAGATTGCCATTCCGGTAATGCTTCCCCGTTCATGGTGTGCTCAAAAATAAGCTGCCAACGATAACGATGTTGAGTCGCAAAATTTAAATAACACAATGCTAATTGACGTAAAGCATCAATGGGATCTTGGCAGTCCTTGACTTGTTGCTGAGCTTCTTGAGACAACTCATCCAGTGTTTGGGCAACGACTTGAAGTAGGAGTAAATTATAATTACCAAAAATATTCACTAATGTACTGGGTACATAACCAATCATGCCTGCGATTTTTCGCAAGCTAAGTTCATGATGAGAATGATCTTGTAAGAATAATTTTACTTGTTCTAGGGTAATGGCAATTAACTCTTCGCGGGTGTGGTCATTTCTTCTAGCCATAGCATACTCAAATAAAGTAGATCCGTTGCATATTAGGAGCGAAACGGATTATAGAACAATGTTCGATATTTTAGTGAATGACATTATACGGTCAAGCTTACATATAAAAAAACCTCAAAAACCCTTATTTAGTCGATGTTTTTGAGGTTATATGATGTGTTATCGGTAATATTCACGATTATTCAATTGTGATATCTGATCATTCAATGTCCAAAGATCGATCAGAATACCAATTAGGAAAAAACCGCCTGTGAATAAGTACAGAATTCCTGTTAGCCATTTACCCATGTACATGCGATGTAAACCAAAAATGCCTAAAAAGGTTAACAGGATCCATGCTACGTTGTAGCTGATAGAGCCTGATTGAAAACGAATATCAGCATCTCGATCCATCGAAGGTATTAGGAAAAAATCGACAATCCAGCCAATGAAAAATAGTCCTAAGGTGAAAAACCAAATAGTGCCAGTAACGGGGCGACCGTAATAAAAACGATGGAAGCCCATAAAGCCAAAAATCCAGAGTAAATAACCCACTAACTTACTGTGATTGTCTTGCATGTGATCCCCATTTATTCGATAAGAATTTAAACATTATTTACAGTAGTAATAGCTCATAAAATATCAGTAATGTGCTCTTTATAGCAAAATATTACTTTAAGGTTTGCAGTTTCATTACTTTATTTGTATTAAGTATTTAATTTGTTTTAGCGATTTCTTTTTATTTATTAAAATCGATAAGTGTTTTGTTCTATAAGAGCTCAGTCATTAGGGCACATGAATTGACATTCTTTTGATAGTCGTTAATCTTCAATAAGACAAGACGTTATTTCAGCAAGGATTGGTTTACATGATAAAACGCTTTTTTACGGTATTTACTTTGGTAATTGCGGTGGCTTTAGTCGCTGCTCCACACGCAGAAGCAAAACGCTTTGGTGGTGGAAAATCGTTTGGCAAAAGTTTTAAGACAGCGCCAGCAAAGCGTCAACAAACAGACACCATCAGTCGTCAGCAAACGCAGAAACCTGCAGCGGCAGCTAATCAGTCATCTGGTCGTAAAGGCCTGTTGGGTGGTATTTTAGGCGGTGTGTTAGCGGGTGGTTTGTTAGCAGCGATGTTTGGTGGTGCTTTTGACGGCCTTCAGTTTATGGATATTTTAATTTTCGCCGTTATTGCTTTTGTTATCTTTAAAATCTTTAAGCACCTGAAAAGCGCAAAAGCTACGTCAATGGGTCATAAAGAAGCGTATGCTGGTAACTCTCCACAATCAGGCAATGCGCAACGAACAACTCAGAATTCCAATATGAATCAACAGTCAACTCAGCCGCGTTATGAGTCAACAGACAGTGACGTTCCATTTAATTTACCGCCTAATTTTAAAATGGATGCTTTTTTAAAAGGTTCTCGTGATCATTATCGTACCATTCAGCAAGCGTGGAATGTGAATGATTTAACGAAAATTCGTGAATACGTATCAGCGGATCTATTTCGTGATTTGAGCGCAGAGCGTGCAACATTGACTGATGAACAAAAAACAGAAGTGATGTATGTTGATGCTGATTTAGTTCGTGTGGATTACAATGCTTCATTGGCGCAATTAAGCATTCAATTCTCTGGCCGTTATAAAGATTCGGCTGAAGGTGTTGAAGAGCCAATTACCGACATTTGGCACTTAGAGCGTGATTTAACTCGTCCTAATTCACCTTGGTTAATTGTGGGCATTGAAGGCTAATCTCTTTATTGTGTTTAATCAGAAAAGCCGCCCAATGGGCGGCTTTTTTATTTCATTGTGAGTTGAATCATAAAATTATACTGAATTGAGCCAGAATCCATGATCTTTGTATCGGCTTTTTTGGGAAATACCTTCTACTATTAAGTCAAATTATCCAAAGTGAAAGAGGTGTGTATGTCCTATAACGAACAATTGCTTGATGAATTGAATTTATTGGTGAAATTTCCTCTGCACAGTGAACGAGAAGGCATTAAAGTACATGGGGATGCGGGAAATCACTTAGTGCTTGCTGCTGAGCGACTTCATGATAAGGGATTAATTAGCCAAAGAGACGGTGGCTATTTAACAGGATCGGGTTATCAAGCCGTTGAACACGCAAAAGCGGTATTAACGATTCTCGCTCCAACAGCTTAATTTTTAAAATTATCTTGGTGACACTGTCACTGATTCTAATTCAGTGATGGTGGCTAAGGCTTCTGTTTGTGTTTTTCCACAAATATCAGGGCAAGCTTTAAATTGATGGCAAACCAAAGGACGTTCAGATTGACCGAAGAGTTTGCATAAATTTCTTTCATTTAATTGAATACAGCGAACACCGGCGGGTTTGCCATGTGGCATACCCGGAATTGCTGATGAAATACTGGGTGCAATACAACAGGCACCACATTCTAAACGACATTCCATATTTTCTCTTTCTTGTTCTCTTCAAACGTGGTCGAGCAAACTATCATTCTATTATTTAGAGGTCAAAGTTTGTGCATATAATGATTGAGAGTGTGCCTTGCACTTTGTACTCAAGATGGTTATAACACTCGCCCGATTTATTATTTGTAGTGAGAGAGCCATGACACCATTTTGGGAAGAGAAGAAATTAGATGAAATGACTGACCAAGAGTGGGAGTCACTTTGTGATGGGTGTGGTAAATGTTGTTTGCATAAATTGATTGATGACGATACCGATGATATTTATTACACCAACGTTGCATGCAGTTTATTAGATTGTAATACCTGCTCTTGTAAAGATTATGAGCATCGATTTGAATCTGATGAAGAGTGCTTGAAGTTAACTCGCGATAAAATTGATGAATTTATTTGGTTGCCACCAACCTGTGCGTATCGATTATTGGCTGAAAATCAACCATTACCAAAATGGCATCCATTAATTACTGGATCTAAAGATGCGATGCATGAGGCGGATGAATCTGTGAAAAATAAAGTTGTGTATGAAATTGATGTGATTAATTGGGAAGATCACATTACTAATCATCCTTCAAGATAATACTTAATTTATAAAAAATGCTGTCATTATATGACGGCATTTTTTATTTAAACTAACCACTTGTTATTTAAGGTTAATTTTTATGGGGTATATTTACTTATTTATTAATAAGTTTAATTTCATAACTTCACATCCTTGTGAAAGAGAATAAATCTATTAATCTTCCGTTGGGATGACATGTACTGGTAACCCACGAGCAACATTGAGTTGTGCTGCTAAATTAGCTGCTAGTGGTGGTGTTTCCATATCCGATGTAATTACTTCAATGTATACACCTGTCTCGGCTTTCGATGCCATTTCAAGTGCCTGATCTAATTCTTCATTTGTTGTTACTTTTGCACAATACCAATCTTTAATACCAAACGCTGCAGGTAATTGCGTATAATTCCAATGACATACATCGTTGTATTCGATTTTTGGTTCTTCACATAAAATTCGCTCAATCAGGTAACCATCATTATTTAATACAAAAATAATGGGTTTTTGGTTATAGCGTGCAAATTGGCCAATGGCTTGTACGGTTAACTGATGCGAACCTTCACCTGTCATTAAAATGGTGCGCTGATCTGGTTTTGCCAGTGCTGCACCTAATGCTGCTGGTGTTGCCCAACCAATGCTGCCCCATAATGTTTGGTTTTGGAAACTGGCACCTTTAGGCAGTTTTGCCATGCCTAAGCCCATTGAAATTGTACCGGTTTCTGCAATGATTTGATCGTTCTCTTTAAAGAAGTTCTCCCAGCGAGGGTATAAAGACGCTGCTGTGATCATTTCTTTGGCATCATGTTTTGATTCGACTAGACCGATATAATGAGGGTATTGAGTGTCTGTGCATGCAACAATCAATTGAGATAGCTCTTTGATTATATTGTTTAGCGATAACTCATTATAGACTTGTCCATTGATTTCAATTCGGTTACCTAATATGGTGATGGTGTTTTCTGGCCATGTTGCGCTGTAAGCACCAGTATTGAAGTCTGTCATTAATGCGCCTAAATGAATGACACAGTCGCTTGATTCAATGTATTCACGCAAAGGGCGATTGATGACTTTACCATCGTATAAACCTAAGAAATTAGGGTGTGTTTCATCATAGAATGCTTTATCAGCAAACATAGTGGCAAAAGGTAGATTCCCTTGTTCAATAACAGTCAATGCACTTTCTTTTGCATTGTGAACACGTAGATGCTCACCAACGATTAATACGGGTTTGTTTGCTAGATTAATCTGTAGCGCGATTTGATAAGCAACTTCTTTTTCCAGTTCTTCGGTTGATGGTGTTACCGTTAGATTCATAGACGGGATATGTCCTTGAATCTCCATTTTTGCGACATCTTCAGGTACACCTATATAAACAGGACGTTTTTCGATAACTGCAATTTCAAAGATACGTTGAATTTCAGAAACAGCATTGTCTAAGCTTAAAACTGTGCTTGTTGCCGTTACTGCGTCGGCCATGTTTGCGAAGGTATCAAATTGACCATCACCCAATGTATGGTGAATTAATTTACCTGAAGCCATTGTTGCTTCGCTTGGCATTCCCACCATAAAGATAACGGGTAGATTAGCAGCATAAGATCCAGCGACACCGCAAAGCGCACTTAATTCACCAGGACCGTAAGTGGTATTTAATGCAGCAATACCATGAGATCTTGCATAGCCATCGGCAGCATAAGAGGCATTTAACTCATTTGAACAGCCAATCCAAGCCAAATCTGCATCGTGACAAATAGCATCATTGATCGGAAAAGCAAAATCGCCAGGAACACCAAAAACATGATTAATATTAACTTCTTTCAGTGCCTGCATGAGGTATTCAACAACAGTAAGTGATTGCGACATAATCATAGCCTCTTTTCTTTATCTTAATTATATTCAATTTTATTAAAGAGGCATTGTGTGCTGCTCTTTAAGGACTGATATTGATAATAATCTCTTAAAAAAAAAGAGACATAGGCTAACCTAGAAAAGACTTTTCTAGTTTTTGGGATAATCTAAAATAGAAAGGAGTCTACGACTTATGTTGATTCATCATTGATCTGTTTTTTTAGTGATAAGTACAAAAGAAAAATCTTGTTTATTTATTACCAAGATAGGTAAGTAAATAATGAATCAGAGTTTGTGTTTTTTTATCTTTAATTTTGTCTTTTGTATAGATTATCGCCATTTGATTTTTAATCTGAAAGGGAGAAATAATTGAGGTTTCAAATAGGCGTATTAACTGATTTTTTTGAATGTGCTCATCAATCATATGATGAGGTAATGCCGTAATCCCCCCATGATGCAATGCAGCTGCTAAAAGTGCTGGAGAACTGTTGGTTGATAACCAAGCATGAGACAGATCAAGACGAGTGGTTTCTTGCGTTGATAGATCAAAAAAGTACAGACAATTTATGATGTGTCGAAAAGATTGAACTAACCATTGATGGTGTTTTAAATCATTAAGATTGGCCGTCACCGGATGGTGTGTTAAATATTCAGGGCTGGCACAAAGCCAATAATCGACTGATTGTAATGGGCGAGAAATTAATGATGAATCGGTCTTTGTTGATGGGCGAATGTATAAATCAAATTCGGCTCCGTAAGGGTCATGGTCTTCATCACCGTAGTTTAAATAAACGGTAATATCTGGATATTGGCGATGAAATTCTGGTAGAAGTGGTGCTAAATAATTCGTGCCGTACCATAAAGGTGCACTGATTTTAATGTGACCAATAATTCTCTGGTTGTCAGAGGCTACGTCATCCATTAAGTCATCAATTTGATGGCAAATTTCCAAACCTTTTTGGAATACTTGTGTTCCGATCGGTGTTAAAGCTAAACGACGTGTATGTCGAATCAGTAAAGGTGCATTAAATTCTTTTTCCAGTATTTGAACATGTCTCGAAATAGACGATACAGACATGTTTAATTGTTCTGCTGCTGATGAAAAGCTACCTTGTTGTACCGTGGCAATAAAGCAGCGTAAGGACTCTATTGATTTCATTGTTATTTTTATGTCCAGAATACGAGAGACCAGACCTTAATCAATAATGCTTGATACTGCAAATTTGTTATATACCGACTTTATATAAAGTTGAGAATATTCGTATTATTATGATTTTTTTTAATAAAAATACGAATAAATTGAGTGATGGTAAGTTTTTTGTATCAATGGGTTATCTGATGTAAATGTCAGTACGGCATAGGCCATGAGCGTGATCGTTAACTTCCGCATCTAAAATAGCGGCAATAGGTGCACTAATTTGAAGATTATGGACGGCATCTATCACTGCTTTTTTTGATGGGTACGATGTACTGGTTAATAGGATATGGCCAGTAAAATCTTTAAGTAAAAAATAATAATGACCTTGTTGAGTATTGGATGATTTAACCTCAAAATAATCCATCTGTATGTACGCCTTGGTTATAAGAATAAAACAGATCGTCCTTGATGATGTTTAGCTTATCCTTCGCCGAACAAAATCATCTTACTTACTCTACGCATGTTCAATATTTCTCTTTTTTTATTTTTACTATTTTAGATTTATATCACTGTATTTATCGATGCTCTAAGATCAGAACATAATGAAATAGTATGTGTATGCAATAGAAAACGAATTTTGATTTTTTCTGTCATAAGAGATACTTATTTCTATGCAGTCATTGATGGGAATGTGTTTCAGTCTTTTGGCATGACTTGGATCCAAAAGGAAGTACTGTGCTTTCGTGATGAGAACAGCACTCGATAATTTTCAGCAGTAAAAATATCGAAAAGTCGCTGTTGAATCGGATTGATTTCTTGTTGGCTCATATTGATGGCATGCATACAGCCTTCGAAATGATGCTGAAGTTCGAGTTCATTACGAATTTCTTCGGCAAATTGCTTAGTATAGCGTTCTATTTTATGCTCTTGAGTGCGTTCGATTGTCATTATCATTCCTTGATGGTGTTATTTTTGTCGTTAATATACAGCATAGGTTATGTTAAAAATGAGAGCATGATTGCAATTACAATCTGAGTTAATACTTTTTAATCATAATATTACACTTTGTTTTTTACATAAATTATATGCATTTATTCACATTGTTTATTGAGCCAGTATGAAAAAGATAACGTTATATACAAAAAAGAATTGTTCGGTATGTTTAACTGCCAAGCATTATTTTGAACAGCAGGGTTGGGCTTTTCGTTTGTGTGATATTGCGAATCCAAGATTTAGCAAAGAGTTTGCTAGTTTAAAGGGGCGAAGTGTTCCTTTGATCAAAGTGGGTGACCAGATTATTAGAGGCTTTTCAATTAAATCGATACAAGATGCATTACAACGTGAATAATAAAATTTATTTTATTTCTAGCGAATAGGATTCGATATAAAGACAGTTTTTGTTATAATATACAATGAAATGATAACTAAGATATTTAGTATTTGATTTTTAAATATAAAAATAGAGGTTACTTCATTTTACTAATATAAACGTAAATAGATTAATTATTTTTCAGGTGAATCGTAGTTACCATGACCAAAAAACGCACTTCCAATAAGAAAATTCGTAAAGTGTTGAATGATATAAAAATGTTATTAAATAGTAAGAAATTATTTCTTTGATCCATTTGCAGCATCCATTTTTTAGTTAAATGAATACCGCTTTTTTGCTTATGCCTATTTAGAGCATAAGCAAAATATTCATATCCCGCATAATTATTCTTATATTCTTCTCTTTAATTCATTCAATATTTTCATTGAATTTAAACCATTATCGCCACGCATGATTTTTTTATATCGCACGACATTTTTTATTTAAATATCGTACGATATATTGTTGTTTTACTGATTGACTGGCTGCCAATTGACCATTTTCACTGAGCCGATGTTTTCTAAGGGTAAATAAGATAATTGTTTCATTTGTTGTCGAATCCAAGCGGAGCGAGCGACAATAAAAGGAGACAATGGCTTAACCGTATACAGCGTTGGGTTTGGTAAACTGGCGGCCAATAATGAAGCCTGATATTTATTTAATTTTGATGCGGGCTCATGGAATAAATGCATGGCAGCATCTTGTACACCGTAAATATGAGAACCTAATTGAACAATATTAAGGTAAACTTCTAATACGCGTTGTTTTGACCACAAGGTATCAATGAGCAACGTAAACCAAGCGCCGATGGCTTTACGCATATAGGTACGTGTTGGCCATAAAAATAAATTTTTGGATGTTTGTTGTGTGATGGTACTGGCGCCATAAATGTCATCACTGTGCTCATTATGCTCGTATGCTGCAATAATGGAGTTAACATCAAATCCATGATTGGTTGAAAAGGTTTGATCTTCTCCTGCAATGACGGCCAATTGCATTGGGGGAGCAATTTCATCAAGACTGATCCAATGATGATTTGGCCAATTCATGCCTTCTTGCTCTATCTTCCACGCCCAAATTGGGGGATTGATATATTTTAATAACGCAACCAATAGAACAGATACAACAATCCATCCAACGATGATCCAACCTATCAAACGTAATAGTTTGCGAAACCAAGACCGAGGGTTTTTAGTACGATGTTGCATGTTCGAGAGGCTCTCCTTTAAAGGGATACGTCTATTTTTTGTGAACTATATCACTATCTTTAGGCAAAGGTCGAAAATTGGCATTTTTCATGATCAAAATCAGGTAACAAAGAAGACTGAATTTTTTGTTTTAGTGTGATTTCTAGTATCAGAATACGCGATTCAAGATTAACGGATTATTTAATTTGACCATAAGCATCGAAGCTGCGGTGTTTAACAATTAATAATGTGGTGATAACGGATAAAAAGCCGGAAATAAAAATAGCAACCATGATCACCAGTTGATATTTCACTGCAATGATAGGGGCTGTCCCCCCTAGAATTTGGCCAGTCATCATGCCAGGTAAACTGACAATACCTAATGTTGTCATGGATGCTAATTGTGGGGCTAGTGCCGTTTTTAGAGCGCGATTTAAAAAAGGTTGTGCAGGTTTTGGTGCGCCGAGCGTTAGGTAGAATTGGTATTCGTGGTGTTGTTCGTTGACCGATTGATTCCATTGAGTAAGAGCCAATATATTGGCGGTCAAACTGTTACCTAATAACATACCGGCGATGGGAATCATATATTGAGCTTGCCACCATGGTTGTGCGTGTATGACGCCAGCTAATACGATGGGTAATGCGGTTATTAATGCTATTACTTGTCCAGTGATAACGGCAGGCAGTACGCGTTTCACATTGACGTCAGATCGCTTACATACCGTATAACTGGCAACCAGTGCCATAACTCCGAGCCAAAGTGCATTAATATTGGGGTTTTGCCAACTGAATAGGGTATTGAGATACAAACCCACAATCGATAATTGTATGGTCATTCGTAATACGGCGGAAATCAGCGTTTTACTGAGTCCTAACTGCCAGCGTTGAAATAAGATAAGTGGAATTATTAATAATAAATAGAATCCACTAATAGCAAAAACATTGAGATCTTGTACCTGATTCATGAGTGCGGCACCATCGTATGAATCCAATTGACTCTTTCTAACCAAACGGGATCGTGAGAAATGGAAACACTTGCGATATTGAGTTGATTAATAAGATCAATCACAGTGTCTCTGGCATTGGGATCCAGAGCAGATGTAGGCTCATCCAATAGCCAAATAGGGCGCTTCATTAATAAAGCGCGAGCAATAGCAACGCGTTGTTTTTCTCCTCCAGATAATTGCAAAATGCTTTTATTTAAGTCGATATGAAGCCCTAAACTTACTAATGCTTCACTGCATTGGGAGTCTGTTGGCTTAGGTGTATGGGCTGGTATTGCATTCATGTGCCAGGGTAACAATAATGTGGATTTTACGCTCTCTCCTCCCATGATTGCGTTTTGAGGAAGAAAACAGAGTTGTTGTCGCCACTCAGGTAAATGTTTTATGGTAATTGGTGTATTGTTCCAATAAATTTCCCCATTCGTTGAAGGCCTCAATCCTGCAATAACGTGCAATAAACTGCTTTTTCCACACCCTGAGTGTCCAGATAGGACAACATGTTGTCCACAAGCTAGGGTGCCTGAAAGTCCGATTTGGCTTGTTTGCTCAAATCCTGATTTTAGATGGTCAAATTTCAATTGGTGTTGGATCGTGTTTTTAAATGTTGTTAATGAGCTCATTATGGTGTTTTTCAGAGGGGAAATAGCAAAATTAAGGGGGTTACATGTGAATCACAAGCTATTTAAATTAAATTTGATGAGAGTGTTATCCTTTTTGTGTCGCATGTTATGCCCTAGATATTTGTGTTTTCTGGTTATTGAATGAGGTTTGTTGTGCAATCGAAATTATTACCCCCTGCAGAAAGTTATGATCAAGTTTATCGTTATGGATTGTGGCATTTAAGTCGGTGTGAGCATTCTTTACTGGATATTAAAACGAAATTACATCGAAAAACGACAAATAATACGTGGATTGACCAAGCCATTTCCCGTTATCAAGAGTTAGCTTATATCGATGATACGCGCTTTTGTGGCATGTATATTCGCAGTCATTCTCGGTTACATAGCCAGCGTCAAATTCGTTCCAAGCTTCAACAGAAGGGCATTTCAGCAGAAATAATTGAACAGTCTTGGCAGGACGAAGTGTCTAATGATGATTTACAAGAACTGGCTGAACGTTTAATTGCAAAGCATGAGAAAAAATCCGGTTTAAATAAGTTAAGACAGGTCTTACAACAGGCTCAAATACCCAGCTTTTTGATTGATGAATTATTGAATGAACTGTGTGAGAGCGCTGAGCCTCAAAAGGTCAAAGCATTAACTTTATTAAATCAAAAGTTTAAAACGGCTTGTGCTGCAAATGATCGTAAATTACGCGATAAACAAACTCGATTTTTATTAAGCAAAGGATTTGATTTTTCAGTGATTCGAGTTTGTTTGGATCATCATTTGATGAATCCTGAAGAGATTGATGATATTGAATAATGCATTGATGGGTTTTGTGTGATTGAGCCTTTTGCTAAGTATGATTTAGGGATTGGTTGTTAATCACAGTGCTTATTGAACTTAATATAAAAATATTCAGTGAGAATAACCGAGATAGGTTTGTAGAAAGAGTTGCTTATTGTGTGTTCGTTTTGCTATTTCTACAAACCTACTGAATGATAGGGTTTTTCACATTTATTCGCACTCACTGCAGCAGGATAGGAGTGCTTTTACGATTAATAAATCCTGATTAATGCTTTTTAAAGCTTCAATAGGATCATGCAAACTGTCTTTTGTTAAGATGTCATTAATGATGTCTAAACTTGAAAGCAAGTTAATATTCTGAATACTATTTAAGCTATCTTCTTTCATACATAATTCCTTTTTCGTATTTATTTTGTATTGATATTATTGTTTTTAGTAACAAAAGTTAACTGTTTGCGTTCGTGATTGTGATATTTGTCACGAATGTTTCCAATTCGTGATGTTTTGCCATTTTAGGCAGACATTTGCATTTTTTGAGAGGGAAGAATAGGATCGCTTCATTCTGATTGATGGTTGTGATGATAAAATGAGCGAAAAAGTCCGATTATTTGTGGTTTATCCATTGGTATTATTATTTACCGCGGTTTTCTTTACTTACGTTGTTTTGATTTGTTCTTCTTAATCTTATTTTAGCGTCTGATACTGCGGATGTTCATCCGCAGTGTCCAGATGTGTCTCGTTTTTTAGTATCTATTCTATATTACCTTCGTAGTACACCTCATGTAGTAGACTCAATAAGATTAAAAGTGATCGTCAGATTGAGTGAGGTGGCATGTCTGAATCCCCTAATGATGATTCTTCGTCGGAACTGCTTTCCAAAAAACATATTGGTATTTTTGGTGTTGCATCACTTGGCATCGGCAGTATGGTCGGTGCGGGTGTCTTTGCGCTGTTGGGGCAAGTCGCGCTGGATGTTCGAGGGGAAACGTGGCTGGTCTTTTTAGTCAGTGGTATTTCAGCCTTGTTTTCTGGGTATTCCTATGCTCGTTTGAGTGCGCATTACCCTAGTCGTGGTGGTGTGACGGATTTTTTCCGTGTTGGCTTTTCTCAGCCTAGAGTTGAGCGATCATTAGCCATTTTGTATATGGTGACCATTGTCATCACCCTTGCGCTGATTGCGAAAGCGTTTGGGGCGTATTGTGCGCATGTTTTGCATCAATCCATTGATTCTAATTGGGTTAATCTTTATGCCAGTGTCATTTTACTGGTACTTACCGTGGTGAATTTGATGGGCTCGAAAGTGGTTGGGCGCGTTGAATTAGTCTTAGTGACGGTTAAGCTGTTAATTCTTTTTGTCTTTATCTTTGTGGGTGCCGCGACGCTGAAACCTGACATGTTATCGATGCATGATGAAATACATTTTTCTTCTTTCTTCTCTGCAATGGGGTTGGCTTTTTTTGCGTATTCGGGGTACGGGTTAATGGCAAGCGCCGCTGCTGATGTTGAGGATCCTGAGCGTGATATGCCACGTGCTTTCATGTTGGCGATTGGCTTTGTGATGTTTTTATATATTGTTTTGTCCTTTGTAGTACTCGGTAATGTCACGGCAGAAGCATTAGTAGAATATTCAGATACTGCTGTGGCTCAAGCTGCTGAGCCTATTTTAGGAACGTTTGGCTTTGTGATGGTATCGATTGCGGCATTAGTGGCAACCGCATCGTCAATTACTGCGAATATTTTCTCTATTGTCAATGTGACGAAAGAAATGGGCGCCATTGGGACGCTACCGAATATTTTTTGTCGTCGTGTTGGCATGGGGGGCGGTACACAAGGCTTGTATGTGTTATTGGTTGTGATTCTTTTTCTGACTAATTTTTTGAATTTAAGTGCGATTGCTGATGTCGCGAGTGCGACTTTTTTGATGTGCTATTTGGCGGTGTTTATTTCCTCGTGGCGCGTGCGACATGAGATTCACGCTAAAAGTTGGATTTTAGCTTGTGGATTTATTCTGATGATGCTTATTTTTATCATGTTTCTTGGCAGCATGGTGACGAGTCAAAAATGGGTGGAATTGGGTATTTTGTGTTTGGCCGTGTTAGCGAGTGTTGCAATGGGGTGGAAGTTGCACCCCATTGATGCCGTTGAAAAAATAAAATGACAAATAATTACCAAGCCCAACGAGAGAACGCATTTTGTAGGAAATGAATAAATTGAGACAACTGTTGGTTTTGTTCTGGAGTGAGTATGGGCACCTCAATGGTAATCGTGTTGCTTTGTGATGTTGCCCCACCTTGGAGTTGTAGCGTAAATCCAGATTCTGATTCAGGTGATGTCGATAATACTTCTTCAGGCGTTTCTGGAGGAGGCTCTGGTGTTGTGAGTTTATCGTTTAACAATAAGGCGATTTGTTCGCTGGTGGATGGGACGATCAATTCACTGTCTACCATGACTTTAGAGAGTTGTTCCGCCATCTGTTTTAGAATATCTGGATCATCGGCTAAATACTCATCAAATCGATTCGATTCAAAAACTAAGTCATTTTGACGATCTATAAACCAAGGTTTTCGTTCTAAGCCCCAATCATCATTCGATAATGTCCAATCTTGTGAATAATGTAAGCCAAATTCTTGGGTGATAATACCTTCATAGGCTGGGGTTTGACGCGGAGCGTTACTGTAAGTGGTCAACAGCGCGTAATTTTTTCATGTTTGGCAAGCATCGCCTTGCTCAAGTAGTTTTGTAAAACTGTTGCCTTGCATGTGTTTACGATCTTCTTCGGGCACTTTGTGTGTGACATTAGTGAGTTCGAATAAAGTGCTTAATATATCGACATGACTCGTTACTTGATTGATGACGTGTGGGCGACGCCATTTGCGGGAAAACCTATGTTTTTGAGAGGGGCGAATGACAAGAGGAACGCGTGCAGCCCGATCGAAGAAACAACCTTTGAACATGCGCTGATGTTCTTGCCATAACATCCCGTGATCGGAGGTAAAAATAATCACAGTATTTTTCAGTTCCCTCATCTTTTTGAGTTGCTTGATTAATTGTTTGAACTGTATATCAATCAAACGTGACATGTCTAAATAGCGCGCTTTATCCACTTGTACATCACCAGTTTCCATTTTCCCAGGAAAGGCTTCGTATTCATTTTCAATGGTGGGCATATCATTAGGATTAAAGTGTTCTGCTTGTTCGTGAATACGGAATGGGCTATGAGGATCAGGAATGGAGACGACAGCACACCAAGGTGATGTCGGGTTATTTTGCTTCATTCGTTTTATCCAACTTCCGGCTTCATCGAATAAAACATTCGTGGTGTACTCTTCCCATTTTTGAGGGAATTTATCAAAAATCAGCTCTTCGTATTGATCTAGATGAATATTTTTCCAATGTCCTTGATTAAAAAAATAGCGATAGTAGTTAATGCCTAATGTTTGAGCATCAAATGCATGAAGTAACTCGGGAGAATCTGGAACATTTAGGTGCCATTTTCTTAAATACGCCGTTTTATAACCAATGTATTGGTAAATTTTCATTAACGTTTTATGTGTACCATTAAGAGGTACTTTATTCTGAATAGCCCCATTTTTATGAGGATAGGTGCCTGTAAATAAGGCGGCACGTGATGGGGTACAAACTTGTGAATTACAGAAGTGATTCAGAAAAACATGACTGCCTTTCATAAACTTTTGTGTTAAATAGGGGCTAGCGTCTTGGAAAAGATCAAGGTGCTCATAATCAGCATTACCCAATTGATTGTGGTTTCTTAACATGTCGTCGTAACCACGACCTAGAGTCCATGTGGTTTGTTGATCCGTGAGAATGATTAAGACATTGGGGTGTTTCTTTTTAAGCGAAGGTTTTTGTCGAGATTTGCGTGCTGAGCTTTTTTTATGATCAGAAAAGACAGTGGCTAAACTTGGCATTGGCAACAAGCTCGCACTTGCACCGACCGCTAAAGTCGTCACGAAAGATCGGCGATTCATCTTTGGTTGACTCATGGACACGCTCTTACACGTTCAATTCTGCTGATAGTTTTATTTATAGTTGTCTTTTTTCAAGAACGAAAGAAACCTCGTTAGAGAAAACGCGTGAGATAAGGCGAATTAACGCCTTAATTAGGACGTTATTGTTTGTTTAGGTATTAATTTTTTAAATGATACGGTGCATCATAATTAATATCCGATAACCCACCTGCAAAATACGGTCCAAAATACAGTGTACTGCCTTCGAGTCGGTAAACAAGTTCACGTGAAAATGCCGTAAATTGATTAGAGACTGGGGTTCCAGAGTCAAATCGTAAATCGAGTCGCGTGGCAGGAGCGCCATCTAATTCGGTAACGTTATCCCCAACAGTATAGCGTCCTGTGTATTTGACGGTATTTTCAGGGGTAATTGCGTGTGTACAGGCTTCATCTTTATAAATCATGGAGGTTAAAGAAAACTCCCCTAATGAAAAATGGTAAGTGGCTTTTTGATAAGGTCCTTTTATGGTGACCGTTTTGGGGGAAGTATTCGTGATACAGTCTGAAACCCAAGTACCATCCACTTCGGCTATGATCTCGTCTTGATCGTTATGGCAGGCATTTAACGTAATGAGGCTGGCGACTCCAAATAAGAGATGGGATATTTTCATTGAACAAGATTCCTTCGGTAACGTGCCGATAATTAAGGCTATTGTTCAATGTAGAAGAGCTTGTTACGCATCTCTGATGCGTAATTGAGAAATGCCAGCAATACGGAAGGTTACGCGATAATAGGCTGCGATATAAGATCGCAGCAAGATATTAGTTCGTTGCTTTTTGCAATTCATTGTGTGCATTTTGCAAGTGCTCAACGATGGGAGCGGCTTTATTAAAACGACGGATATCATGAAACAAAGTTTGTGCTTCAGGATATTCGTGACGTAAGTAAGCAAACCATTGTTTGATGCGATTTGGGTAATATAACCCCTTATCGCCTTTGATTTCATATTGTGAGTATTTCAGCATCAATGCCACAACAGTTGGCCATGACCAATGATCTTCGTTGTATTTCACAACATTGCCTAAATTTGGCAAATTCAATGCGCCGCGACATACCATCAGATCATCAGCTTGTGTTGCGTTAAGGCACGCTTGTCCGCTGGTATAATCCCACACTTCACCGTTAGCTATGATGGGTATTGAGATGGATTTTTTGAGTTGAGCCAAATAATCCCATTTGATGTTTTCTGCACGATATCCATCTTCTTTGGTGCGAGCATGAATCGTAATTTCATTTGCTCCGGCTTGTTGGACGGCGTCGGCAATTTCAAAGCATTGATTGGGATCATCCCAGCCGAGTCGAATTTTCGCACTGACAATTTGTTCTGGATGAACCGCTTCACGAACGGCTTTGATGATGTCGTGTAAGGTTTGTGGATCTTGCAATAAAATCGCGCCGCCTCGGCTTTTATTCACCGCTTTTGCGGGACAACCAAAGTTTAAATCTACACCTTGAGATCCAAGGGCAATGGCTCGGCGCGCATTGACGGCCATCCAGTGAGGGTCTTGCCCCAGAAGTTGAACGCGAACAGGGGTTTTAGCGGTCGTGAATCCCCCTTGATGAAGTTCAGGGCAAAGACGATGAAAAACAGTCTCGGGTAAGAGTTGGTCGATGATGCGAATGAATTCGGTAACGCATAAATCGTAATCGTTGATGGTGGTTAGCATGTCACGCATCAAATGATCCAAGACACCTTCCATTGGACCTAAAATTATTCGCATGAGTTCTCACTGGTTGACGGTTTTAAAGGCGCTGATTGTAGTGAAGAACTATGGCGTTGTCATTATTGAACGAGATCTTCTGTTTTGGTATTTTGATGAAGCTGTTTATTGGTTATGGTGGTAACGATTGGAGACGTTGATGGCGTAAAAGATAAACTGGCTTGATGCATATGTTTGGCGACCATTTCTGCTTCAATGGGGGTAATTGATTGCAGTTTTCCTAATAATATTGGTTTAATGTGCATCCAAATCGATTGAACGATTTTTTCATTAGTCCGAGATTGGGTTCTGTCACCAAGTAAGGCACTGGGACGAACAATAATTAACTGTTCAAAGTGCAGTTGTTCTAATTGTTTTTCCATCATGCCTTTACAACGTAAGTAGTGTGATAATGAACGAGGATGTGCGCCCATGCTGGATACTACAGTTAAGCAGCGTACATCACGTTGCTTCATTTGTTTAGCGACATGAAGAACTAAATCAACATCAATGGCTTTCAGTTGCTCGGCACTACCGGCTTGTTTTCGTGTTGATCCTAAGCAGATATAACCAAATTCGATGGATGAAGCGTGTTCTTCTGTGGGTAAGGATAAATGAGGGTCTTGATATTGAATGAGTTTTTTACTGTGATAGGGAATATGTTGGCGATTAATACTTTCAATCCTTTGGCATTGTTTATCATGTAAAAGGCACTGAAGTAGCTCATTTCCAATTAGACCACTGGCACCTGCAATGATAGCCGAATAACAGGATGGACTCATAATCTGCACTCTCTGTCGAAATAAGCCGATATTTCGCCTTATTTTTGCTCATTTATCAATGTATAAGTTTGTTTTTTAAGATGTGCTAGAAAAAATAAGGTGTGACTTATTATTCTTCCTACTGGTGCTTGAGATTCAGACCGCTATACTGCCTCCCATTCTGTTTTCTGTGATATTGGAATCTTTATGAATTTATTTTCTTTGCCTACTGATTGGACTGGTATGTCTGCGTTTTTTATTGAAGGGGCATTGTTAGCTGCAAATGCGAATCCTAAGCCTATGGAGCCAGAGCAATGGTTACCCGTGCTTATCACAGGAGGCGTTGAAGAATTAACGACTTCTTTTCCTGAAGAGGCAAAAAATGCCTTATTGGTGCATTTTGAGCAACAATACCGTGATTTTCAGTTAGGGCAATATTGTTTACCAACTCAGTTACAATATACAACAGAGCAGGGTATTACTGAGGCGCTATCGGAATTTGCTGAAGGCTTTTTGACGGTATGGCCTTATATTGCTCCGGCTTGGGATGAGTGTGTGATGAATGATGGGACAGCTCGTATGCTGTCGGCATTATTGACGACGTTTATGTTGCTGGTGGATGAGCAAGGGACGTTACAAGAGATGGAAGAAGCACACATTTCACCTTTGCCTGATCCTAATTCTTTGTATTCACAATTGGATGTGATGTTAACTGAAGTGATCATGGCGGCTGATGCGTTTCAACAAGGAGAGAAAGCACAAGCATTCAACCCTTATAAAAATGTTGGACGTAATGATCCTTGTGTGTGCGGAAGTGGGAAAAAGTTTAAGCAGTGCTGTGGTGGTGCTGAGCACTAAAATTTAATAAAAAAGCCGACTTTATTGTCGGCTTTTTTGTGTTTAATTGCTTTTTTTCGAAAAAAACTGAGATAGAAGGAAGATGAAACAAGTTACGACATAAGCAAAAAAGATAATGACTAGCCATTGCGTCATCGATAGGCTTAAGAAGGACCAAACAATTTTGCTGCAATCACCAGTCGCATCAAACATCCAAGGTGCCCATTGATTCAATGGCGCCCAACTTGGAAATTGCACAAATAAATCACAGGTTGGACCCCATGGCGAGGTGTCGACTTGGAAAATATAATGTTGGTAAGTAAGTAAAAGTCCCTCAACCGCACAATATCCCCAGCCTAATAAACCAATCCAGCGCAATATTGCGTTCTTGGGGGCCAGTAATCCAATAATGGCAGCACCGCCGATGCCGAGCAATGCGACTCGTTCATAAATACACATGACGCACGGTTCTAATTTCATTACATGTTGAAAAAATAGGGCTGTGCCTTCTAAAGCCAATACTGAAAGTAAAAGGAGTAACCAAGCAAGTCGGGTTTTAGAAAAGTTTGATAAATATGACATGACAGTCTCTGGTTCAAAGTAAATAAAAGGCTCTGAACTTCAGAGCCTTATTCATAATTGCTTCTCTATGATTAATGAAAGATGACATTAATGTCCAGATGAGATCCCATTTTCTGTCGTAATTGCAGGCGCATGATGTGATAACCAGCCCATTTCATAGAACCATTCTGTCATTGGGACTAAAAAGTATTCAATACCAATGAAGCCTAAAATGGCTAACACTATGGTGTAAGGCAGTGCCATAAAGACCATGCGACCATAAGATAAACGAATTAATGGGGCTAATGCTGAGGTTAATACAAATAGGAATGCGGCTTGTCCATTCGGTGTCGCCACTGACGGTAAGTTTGTGCCTGTATTAATCGCCACAGCCAATAAATCGAATTGGTCACGGGTTAATACTCCTTGATCTAAGGCGCTTTTGACTTCGTTGATGTAGACAGTTCCGACAAAGACGTTATCAGACACCATGGAAAGCAAGCCATTTGCGATGTAGAACATGGACAGTTGAGCACTGCCTTCTAACTGTAATACCCAAGCGATGATAGGAGAAAACAGTTGTTGGTCAATGATTACGGCGACCACTGAAAAGAAAACTGCCAATAATGCCGTGAAAGGCAGTGCCTCTTCAAAGGCTTTACCTAATGCGTGTTCTTCAGTAATACCGGTAAATGAAGTCGCTAAAATAATGACACTTAAGCCGATCAAACCAACGGCTGCTAGATGAAAAGCAAGTCCTAAGATTAACCACAATGCAATGACGACTTGGACATACAATTTGGCATAATCTAGATTTGTACGGTTTTTACGTTGTTCATCATCGAACTCTTGTAAAATTTCACGTACATTTTGTGGTAGCTGTGAGCCGTAGCCGAAGATTTTGAATTTTTCGACACAAACTGTTGTGATTAATCCTGCAAAAAATACAGGTAAGGTTACAGGGAGCATGCGTAAGATAAACTCACCAAATTGCCATCCAGCTTGATTCGCGATGATTAAGTTTTGCGGTTCACCCACCATGGTCATCACACCGCCTAATGCTGTACCTACACCGGCATGCATTAATAAGCTGCGCAAAAACGCTCGGTAATCTTCCAAATCTTGGCGACTTAATTCGTGAACGTGATGATCGGAAGTATGGTCATGATTCCCGTGAGGATCTTGTCCAGAAGCGACTTTATGATAAATGCTGTAGAAACCGATGGTTACGCTGATCACTACTGCGATAACGGTTAAGGCATCCAGAAATGCAGAAAGAAAAGCAGCCATGACACAGAAGGCGAGAGAAAGTAAAATTTTAGAACGAATACCAATCAAGATTTTAGTGAAGATATACAGCAGCAATTGTTTCATGAAGTAGATTCCGGCTACCATGAAAATCAATAACAACAAGACTTCAATATTTGCAATGAGTTCGTGCTTTACTTGATCAGCACTTGTCATGCCAATGGCTACAGCTTCTAAGGACTAATAGTCCACCGGGTTGTAAGGGGTAACACTTTAATGCCATGGCTAAGGTGAAAATGAATTCAACTATTAATAACCAACCCGCAGTAAAAGGGTCAATAAAAAAGAAAACCAATGGGTTGATGATTAAAAAGCTAATGATGGCGACTTTATACCAGTCAGGGGCTTTTCCTAAAAAGTTTTTAACTAAAGCGTTCCCTAGCGAAATAGCCATGTAGAAATCTCTTCCAGTGAGTGAATAGGCTGAGTCATCAACACTATCTATCGGGCGGCAGAACAAAATTCTTGTCTGATACCGAATAAACCAACGTTAAGCTAAGAATTAAACTAAAGAGAAACGATTAGCTTAAAGGAAGTTTGGCAATTGAGTGATGCAGTACTTTATTGTGTGAATAATTTACAAGTAAGAAGAAAATAGATCAAACAATGTTGATATATTGTGTTGTTTTTGTGTTTATTTCATGACTGTTCGTGATGAAAGTGGTAATTAAATAACAAGGTTCGGTATGATAGGGCGTAAAATAGTGATGATGTGTTAAGGCGTTTCTTGAAAAACCAGTTTATTGTTTCTTGATGTGTTATTGGTACAGCAACATTTTATCAAACTTTAATCTAGTGGTATGATGAGTTTCGCATTTTCGCATGAATGAGTCTGATGTCTGCTTATTGGTATACAGTCTTCATTGCAAAATATAATAAAAGCAAATTGGAATACGATCTCGATGGTGATTAAGGCAGATAGCCCAGCGACATTCGCTGAGAAGTATATTATTGAAAGTATTTGGAATGATCATTTTCCACAAGGTTCAATTTTACCCGCTGAGCGAGAGCTTTCTGAACTGATTGGCGTAACTCGTACAACGTTACGTGAAGTGTTACAGCGTCTGGCTCGAGATGGTTGGTTAACCATTCAACATGGTAAGCCAACACGTGTAAATAATTACATGGAAACCTCGGGATTAAACATCTTAGACACCTTAATTACATTAGATGGTCAAGATGTGCAGCGAGTATTAGCTGATTTGTTATCAGCTCGAACGGATATTAGCTGTATTTATATGCGCTATGCGGTAAAAGGTAACAGTGAAAAATCCAGCTTATTGCTTGAATCCGTGATTGAATCTTGTGAGCGTTTATTATCAGCAAAAAGTTTTGCTGATTTTTTAGAACAATCACCAGAGAAACTTGCCTTACAACAAGAAGTTAAGAAGATCGTTGATAAATATGGCAAAGACGATCCTGAATTGTGTGAGGCCATTTGTCGAGCACGAGCATTTAATCATTTTGATTATCGTATGTTCCAAGGTTTAGCTGCTAAGTCAGGTAATACCTTATATGGGCTTACGATTAATGGTTTGAAGAAAATTTATACTCGAGTTGGTGGGTATTATTTTATGAATTTAGATGCTTGTCAGTTGGCGTTGGATTTTTATCGTGATATGAAAAACTATTGTGATTTAAATCAAGTGGATAAAGTGCAAGATCGTATCAGGAAGTATGGTCGAGATAGTGGGTTGATATGGTATACACACCGTGAAAAAATCACTCATTATTTGCATGAAGAAGAACAATAAAAAAGCTGCCTTTAGGCAGCTTTTTTATTGTTAGTTTTCTTGGTATTGTGTTCGGATTGGGCATGTAGAGAGAGTATGTGTTCGTCCATCAGGCAATTCTTCTTCTAATATGACATCAAATCGCCAGAGTCGATAAAGGTGCTTTAATACCTCTTTATGGCTATCTGCCAGTGGGATTCGATTATGTGGTACATAACGTAAAGTTAATGAGCGATCACCTTTTAAGTCTACATTCCAGATTTGAATATTGGGTTCATTATTACTTAAATTATATTGAGAGGATAATTTTTCTCGAATGGCCTGATAACCCTCTTCGTTATGGATTGCATCGACTTCGACGTAGTTGTGGTGATCATCATCATCCACCGCAAATAATTTAAAATCTCGCATTACTTTTGGTGATAAGTATTGGCTAATAAAACTTTCATCTTTGAAGTTTTTCATAGCAAAGTGCAAGGTATCGAGCCAATTACTGCCTGCAATATCAGGAAACCATTCTTTGTCTTCCTCCGTTGGGTTTTCACAGATTCGACGAATATCAGTGAACATAGCAAAACCCAGAGCGTATGGATTTATTCCGCTGTAATGAGGGTGATTGTATTCTGGTTGAGCAACCACATTGGTATGACTGTGTAAAAACTCCATGATGAAACGATCTGTTACCAAACCATCGTCATAAAGGTGATTAAGTATGGTGTAATGCCAAAATGTCGCCCATCCTTCGTTCATGACTTGTGTTTGTTTTTGCGGGTAAAAATATTGGCTTATTTTTCGTACAATTCTGACAATTTCTCTCTGCCAAGGTTCCAGTAGTGGTGCGTGTTTTTCAATGAAATACAATAGATTCTCTTGTGGCTCTTCTGGGAAACGATGTTCTTGTATTTCTTCTGTTTTTTTCGGTTGTGTTGGAATGGTACGCCATAAAGAATTAACTTGGGTCTGTAAGTAATCGGCTCGTGCTTTTTGTCGTGCAGTTTCTTCTACCAATGAGATTTTTTGAGGGCGTTTATAGCGATCAACGCCGTAATTCATTAAAGCGTGGCAAGAATCAACCAGTTGCTCAACCTCTTCAATGCCATATTTTTCTTCACATTCTGTAATGTAACGGCGAGCGAATAATAAATAATCAATGATCGAGCTGGCATCCGTCCATGTTTGGAATAGGTAATTTCCTTTGAAGAAAGAGTTGTGACCGTAGCATGCATGCGCAATAACAAGTGCTTGCATCGTAATGGTGTTTTCTTCCATTAAATAGGCAATACAAGGATCAGAATTTATTACTATCTCGTAGGCCAATCCCATATGACCATGTTTATAATTCCGCTCTGTTTCAATAAAACGTTTTCCAAATGACCAGTGATGGTAGTTAATGGGCATACCAATACTGGAATAGGCATCCATCATTTGTTCAGCGGTAATGATTTCAATCTGATTTGGGTACGTTTCTAAACGATAATGTTTGGCAATACGCTTAATTTCTTTATGGTATGCCTCTAGTGAATCAAACGTCCAATCAGGTCCATCACTGAGAGGCTGTTGATGTGCAGTCATCATAGGCGTCGGCTCCGTGTGATGTTAGGGGTTAAGCGTGAGTTTGTTTTTTGAATAAGGCACGAAATACAGGGTAAATATCATCGACAGATCGAATGTTTTGCATTGCAAAACTGTCGAATTTCCCTTCTAAAGCTTCATACTCGCGCCATAATGTTTGATGTGCTCGTCGAGTGATTTCGATGTACGAGTAATAACGAGTAACGGGCAAAATATCTTTTTCCAATATTTCTCGACAGCCTGGTGAATCGTCTGCCCAGTTATCTCCATCAGAAGCTTGGGCTGCATAAATGTTCCACTCACTTGTAGGATAACGTTGCTTAATAATGTCGTTCATCATACGAAGTGCACTGGATACAATCGTGCCACCTGTCTCTTGTGAATAGAAAAACTCATGTTCATCCACTTCTTTTGCTTGAGTGTGATGGCGGATAAAAATGACATCTACATTTTTATAGGTTCGATTTAGAAATAGATACAATAAAATATAAAACCGTTTTGCCATGTCTTTGGTTGCCTGATCCATTGATCCGGATACGTCCATTAAGCAAAACATAACAGCTTGGCTTGTTGGTAAAGGTTTACGTTCGTAATTTTTATAACGTAAATCGAAAGTATCAATAAAAGGCACCGCGCCGATTTTTTTCTCAAGTAATGCAATTTCTTGTTTTAAGCGATCCTCTTCTAATGGCATCGCTGGTTCGTGTGTTTGAATGTGAGACAAGGCTTGCTTTAATTCCCTGACTTGGCGACGCTTTTGAGCTGTGAGTGCGGTACGTCGAGCTAATGAGTTTTGTAGTGATTTTACAATCGCAATATTCGCGGGTACACCTGATGCTTTATAGCCTGACCGAAAGGTTTTCCATTCAATGACTTTGTTGAATTGGTTTTTTTCTAAATTTGGTAACTCTAAATCTTCAAATAAGAGATCTAGATATTCGTCTTTGGATATTTGAAAGATGAATTCATCTTGACCTTCACCATCAGGACTCGCTTGCCCTTCACCACCACTACCACTTCCAGCGCCTCCTTGCGGACGCTCAATACGATCGCCTGGAATGAATTGGTCGTTACCAGGGTGGACAATATTGCGTTGTCCACCTCGTCCTTGGTGAAAATTAGGCTCTCTAATATCACGAGAGGGAATCGTAATATTTTCACCACTTTCTACATCGGTAATGGAACGTTTATTGACCGCATCAGCAATGGATTCTTTGATCTGTTGCTTATGACGGCGCAAAAAACGCTGACGGTTTACCGTGCTTTTGTTTTTTCCATTGAGTCTACGATCAATAAAATGCGCCATAATCGACCTCTTAGCGTGAAATTATGAAGATTTACGTACGCGAAGGTACCATTCAGACAACAAGCGAACCTGTTTGCGTGTATAGCCTTTTTCCATCATGCGTGCGACAAAATCGTCGTGTTTTTTCTGCTCGTCAGTGGAGGTTTTTGCATTGAATGAAATAACAGGCAAGAGTTCTTCGGTATTGGAGAACATTTTTTTCTCAATGACTGTTCGCAGCTTTTCATAACTGGTCCAGTTTGGATTTTTTCCTGCATTACTGGCACGGGCACGGAGTACAAAATTGACGATTTCATTTCGGAAATCTTTAGGATTACTAATACCCGCAGGTTTTTCGATTTTTTCTAACTCATTATTCAATGCTGCACGATCAAACAATTGTCCTGTTTCTGGATCGCGGTACTCTTGGTCTTGAATCCAAAAGTCAGCATAGCTGACATAACGGTCAAAAATGTTTTGTCCGTACTCGGAATAAGACTCTAAATAGGCGGTTTGAATTTCTTTACCGATAAATTCAACGTATTTTGGAATCAAATAGCCTTTGAGATTTTCGAGGTATTTTTCTGCTTGCTCTTGTGGGAACTGTTCACGCTCAATCTGCTGTTCCAAGACATAAAATAAATGTACAGGATTAGCGGCAACTTCGGCATGATCAAAATTAAAGACACGAGACAAAATTTTAAAAGCAAAACGGGTCGATAATCCATTCATGCCTTCATCAACACCCGCATAATCACGGTATTCTTGATAAGATTTCGCCTTGGGATCGGTATCTTTTAATGTTTCTCCATCATAAACACGCATTTTCGAGAAAACACTCGAATTCTCAGGCTCTTTTAAACGAGAGAGTACTGTGAATCGTGCCAAAATATCTAAGGTGCTGGGTGAGCAAGGGGCATCGGAAAGCTCACTGTTTTGGAGTAACTTATTGTAGATTTTGATTTCTTCAGAAATACGCAAGCAATAGGGTACTTTGACAATATAAACACGATCTAAAAAAGCCTCGTTATTTTTATTGTTACGGAAAGTTTGCCATTCGGATTCGTTTGAGTGAGCGAGGATGATGCCATCAAAGGGTAAAGCCGATAGTCCTTCAGTTCCGTTGTAGTTGCCTTCTTGGGTAGCAGTCAATAATGGATGCAAAACCTTTAGTGGGGCTTTGAACATTTCCACAAACTCCATAACCCCTTGATTTGCTTTACACAATGCACCTGAATAACTGTAAGCATCGGGATCATCTTGAGCAAAGTGCTCTAATTGACGAATATCAACTTTACCAACTAATGATGAAATATCTTGGTTATTTTCATCGCCGGGTTCTGTTTTCGCAATACCAATTTGGTCTATGATTGATGGGCGAACTTTGATTACTTTGAATTGGCTTATGTCACCGCCCAGTTCATGCAAGCGTTTGGCAGCCCATGGGGACATGATGTTATTAAGGTAACGATCTGGGATACCATATTCTTGATTTAAAATGTTGCCGTCTTCTTCTTTATTGAATAGACAAAAGGGATGATCATTAACAGGGCTGCGTTCACCATTTACTGTCAGGATGTAAATGGGTATTTGTTGCATGAGACTTTTCAGTTTTTCGGCAATGGAGGACTTACCGCCGCCAACAGGACCTAATAAATACAGAATTTGTTTACGCTCTTCCAAACCTTGAGCGGCATGTTTTAAATAAGATACAATTTGCTCAATGGCTTCTTCCATGCCATAAAAGTTTTTAAATGTTTCATATCGAGCAATTACGCGATTAGAGAATAATCGGCTTAAATAAGGTTGTTGTGCAGTATCGATCATTTCAGGCTCACCAATAGCCATTAATAAGCGCTCTGCGGCATTGACATACGCGCTACGATCATCGCGACAGACATCTAGAAACTCTTGAATAGTGAGTTCTTCATCTTTAGATTCTTCATAACGTTGGCGATAGTGGTCAAAAATACTCATGTCGTCCCCCTAAAACAGTGTGGCTGGTGTTGATGAAGTGCAATACATCTGACTTGCCTTCCTGTTAGTATTAAGACTAGACCTAAGTACTGAAATTTGGGGCATTAACTGCTTTGTTTTTAAATAAAAATTTTTTAAATGGGTTTTTTTTAGAGTCTTATATTTAAATGATATTTAAATCATTTAAATTTTCTGATGGGCTTTTTTTCTGATGTGATTTATTTATTATTAATTGTTTTTTTTTGCGATTTTTTTCGTGAATCTGAATTTGTTTTTTTGTGAAATTACTTATATTTTTGAGTGTATGTCTGCAATTTAATACGATTTTTACACGTTAAAATGGGATGTAACTCATGAGTATTTCACACCTTGATACGATTTCAATTCCAGTTTCCAATAAAAATCAATCATTGAAGTTTTATCAAGAGGCGGTTGGATTTGAGCTACTACGGGATCATCGAAGCAGTTTAATGGATCGTTGGATTCAATTAGCGCCGAAGGGAGCAACGACCAGTATCAGTTTAGTGACACCTTTTGCTGGAATGAAGGCGGGAGCGGTACAAGGTTTGGTTGTACAAACGGAAAATATTGTCACCACTCATCGTGATTTGAAACAACGTGGCGTGGATATTACAGAAATTAGCCAACTTCCTCATGGGCGTTTTGCAACGTTTGTGGATCCTGATGGAAATGGCTGGGTATTGATTGAACTCGGCGGATGTATGACAGCATAGAGCCAGCATGTTTCCATGCTAGCTTTTTTTTAATGATCATTATTTTGCAGCGATTTCTAATGTTGTTGATAATGTATGGGATTCGTTAGGCATTAACGTAATAGCCAATCCATTCAATGCGGATTCAACACAAACCATAGTTTCAAAGCTATCGTCTGCCATATCCGCCATATTGATGCTGAGATCTTGCCAAGGATTCCAAATAACGGCTGAATTATACCCTTGGTTCTTAACGAGTAAGCTGCGCTCATTAGCGGTATCTTTAACAGTAATGATATCGCTAGCACTGGTATAAATACGATCGACTTCTTTATCTATAATGAGTGTACTTTTTCCAATGCACTCTAAGCCATCTTGAGTGTTATCTAAATATTCTGTACCCATTCCAGATAATTCAGTTTTGGTAATGTCGTTAATATTTAAATAAGTGTGTAATGCGCCGCCATAAGAGAAAGCTTTAGTACTGATGTTGGTCGTTTTAAGGCTAATGGTTAGCTTTTTGCCAAATTCAAAGGTTAAACGATTTTGAAATGAATGTGGCCATAATTCGAGAGTATCTTCAGAATCATTAAATTCTAATTCAATGACTACGCCTTTGGCGTTCTCTTTGTGATTGACTAATTGCCATTCTGATGTTCTTGCAAAGCCATGAGAGGGCACTCCAGCCTTACCAAACCAAGGCCAACATACTGGTACACCACCACGAATGGCTTTATCTTTAGCGTACAGTGCTTCACTGCTTACCCAAATAAGATCTTCTTCATTGGTTGGTTTGAAGCTAATTAGATGACCGCCATGAAGAGAAATAGCCCCTTGGCATAATGGGTGGTCAATGCGTACGATTTGGATATCGTTATGTTCACAAATAGAAATACTATCGGACAGTGTATTGATAGTAGTGAGATCTTGATATTTCATGATAATCCTTTGAATGTTTTTATTTTTAATTATTTTTCTATATTGATAGTCTGTAATAAAACGATCAAGATCAACTGACTTATTTTTTATCTCAAAAATAGAAATCTGAGATTTGATAAAAAGAAACAAAAAAGGCGACCCGAAGGTCGCCTTTTATTCGTTTAGAATTAATTACTTAGAGATGTGAGCAATTAGGTCTAGAACTTTGTTTGAGTAACCGATTTCGTTGTCGTACCAAGATACAACTTTAACGAAGTTATCGTTAAGTGCGATACCAGCTGCAGCATCAAAGATTGAAGTGCGAGTGTCGCCGTTGAAATCAGTAGAAACAACTGCATCTTCAGTGTAACCAAGAATGCCTTTTAGTTCGCCTTCTGATGCAGCTTTCATTGCAGCACAGATAGCTGCGTAAGAAGCACCTTTTTCTAGGTTAACTGTTAGGTCAACTACAGAAACGTTAGCAGTTGGTACGCGGAAAGCCATACCAGTTAGTTTGCCGTTGATTTCTGGAAGAACAACGCCTACTGCTTTAGCAGCACCAGTTGATGATGGGATGATGTTTTGAGCAGCACCACGACCACCACGCCAGTCTTTAGCTGAAGGACCATCTACAGTTTTTTGAGTTGCTGTAGTTGCGTGAACTGTTGTCATAAGACCAGAAACGATACCGAAGTTATCGTTAAGAACTTTAGCGATAGGCGCTAGACAGTTAGTAGTACAAGAAGCGTTAGAAACGATATCTTGACCAGCGTAAGTTGAATCGTTAACACCCATTACGAACATAGGAGTTGCATCTTTAGATGGGCCAGTTAGAACAACTTTCTTAGCGCCAGCTGTGATGTGCTTACGTGCAGAAGCGTCATCTAGGAATAGACCAGTTGCTTCAGCTACTACGTCAACGTTGATTGCATCCCACTTAAGATCTTCAGGGTTACGCTCAGCAGTTACACGTACAGTTTTACCATTAACGATTAAGTTACCGCCTTCAACTTCAACAGTACCGTTGAAACGGCCGTGAGTTGAGTCGTACTTAAGCATGTATGCCATGTATTCAACGTCGATAAGGTCGTTGATACCAACAACTTCGATGTCAGTGCGCTCTTGCGCTGCACGGAAAACAAAACGACCGATACGGCCAAAACCGTTAATACCTACTTTAATTGTCATTACAGTATGCTCCACAACTTAATTTCTAATGAAATATAACTGGTCACAAAATTACAGAATCTAAGCTAAAGCTGCAAGTGAAAATCGAATTTAAATTGCCAAAGGTCAAAAAAAAACGTTTTTTTTTTTACATTGTATTATCAATGGTGATTAAATAATCAAAAAGCGCTCAAAAATCGACCATTTGTCATTTTTTTTAAAATGAATGGAAAATTCTTAATGAAAATAAAGTGTTAAAAAATATCACTGAATGATTTTAATGCGTTGTCAGTATTCCTATACGTGATGAATGTTTGTTAATTGTGTTCTTTTTGCGATGTTTTTGTGTTGATTTTGCGTAATGCGTTCATGCTAATAGTATTGAAAAAATAAGATAGGAATTGGAATGAATATTCAAAAAACAGAGAAAGAGTGGCAGACGTTATTGACACAAGATGAGTTTAGAGTTTGTCGAAAAGGGGAAACGGAAGCGTCTTATTCTGGTGTCTTATTGTATAACCATATGGCGGGAAGCTACGATTGTGTATGTTGCGGTCAGGCATTATTTTCTTCTGATTCTAAATTTGAATCTGGGTGTGGTTGGCCGAGTTTTGATCATTCGATAACGTCGACAGCGATTCGTTATCTTGATGATGAGTCCTATGGAATGCGACGTACTGAAATTCGATGTGCAAATTGTGATAGCCATTTAGGGCACGTGTTTACTGATGGGCCAAAAGAGACAACGGGTGAACGTTATTGTGTTAATTCCATTTCTTTGCAGTTTGTAGCAGATCCTTCCTCTGATTTAGGCATAAAATAAAGGCGAATATAAGTATAAAATAAAGGGGGTTTCATGGACTTGAATGTAATTTTGAACAGTTTAACACCAGAGCTTTATGCTCGATTATTAATGGCAGTTGAAACAGGGAAATGGGGTGATGGTCAATCATTGACACGGGAACAACACAGTCATGCACAGCAAGCTGTGATGCTGTATCAATCCCGTCATAATGAGAGTCCGAAACATATGAGTATTGGTGTTGACGGTCAAATTGTCATGGAATCAAAATCAACCTTACTTAAACAATTTGTTTCTCCCAAAGAGGGTCTTATTCCTTCCGTTCAACTTGATAGCGATTTGGATTCATTGTAACGGTGAATGTTAGGGAGCTGGAATGGTAATGGTTGTTTCTCCATAAAAAGTCTTGAGCTCATGATCTTCTTCGTCCATTAAGCTTTTAATCCATGGCTCTTTTTCGATTTGTTGTAGGTACTGATTAATTTTAGGGTAGTTATCAGTACGCAATCCAGCCATCCATCCACTACGAAAGATGCTCCATAAACTGAACTCAGCAATGGATAAGTGGGTGGATACATAGGTATCTTCAGGAAGTTGCTGTTCTAAATATGTTAATGCTGTTGGTAAATGATGTGTGATGCATTGCTGAACGGCATCATGATCGCAAGGTTTATTGAGAATTTTATTCTGTAAAACAATCTGATAAAACAGCACGCCTGCAATGAGTGAGGTTAAGCGGGTTCCTGCGTATTCTTCAAGCCATCGAACTCTTGCTCGCTGGAGCGCATTGCCGGGATAGAGTGGGGGAATGGGGTATACGTCATCAAGATAGTGCGCGATGACCGTTGAATCAATGATGTCGGTATGGTTATGCTCGAGTATTGGGACTTTTCCCATTGGATGGCGTTTAAGTAACACTTCTTGTTCGGTGAGGGGGTTTAGAGGCTGTAATTCATAGGCAATGCCTTTATAGGCTAAAGCGAGCCTAATTTTGCGAACAAAGGGTGAAATTGAGGTGCCATGTAAAATCATCGTTGCTTCCTACTAACTACTAAGGCTTGTCCATTTTCCTAGTGTAGTAGAGAACGAGAAAGCTGGGAGATCCCCAGCTTTTATTGTTAGTTCTAATATTAGTGTGTCAGTTCGCCACGTAAATCTTGTTGCATTAGGTTGCGAATTTCTTCAGTTGGGAGATCTTGGCTAAGTAAATAATGCAGTTTTGCTAAGGCAGCTTCTGGTGTCATATCGTAGCCGCTTAATACGCCTGCATCCGCCAATGCACAACCCGTAGCGTAGCCTCCCATGTTAACCTTGCCCGATAAACATTGCGTTAAATTCATCACAATCACGCCACGACGAGTCGCTTCTTTTAATTGATCAAGAAGTTCTGGATTTTGTGGTGCATTACCAACACCAAAAGTCAGTAAAATCATCGCATTTACAGGTTGAAGTAAGGTGTTGCGAATGACTTCAAAAGAAATCCCTGGGTACATGGTGATAACACCAATCGGTTGTGGTGTTATTGGGTGAACAGTAAACGGGCCTTGAGGTTTTTTGTTTAATTCAATGTTGTTTAGTTGAATGTTAATTCCAGCCTCAATAAGAGGGGGAAAATTGGGGGATAAGAAAGCATTAAAGCCATCAGCATGAGCTTTCGTGCTGCGATTTCCACGTAACAGTTGATTATTAAAGAAGAGCGTTACCTCATTGATGGGGTAGTTTGCTGCAAGATGAAGTGCATTCAGTAAATTGCTTTGACCATCAGAACGTAATTCCACTAAAGGAATCTGTGAGCCGGTAATGATGACGGGTTTATTTAAATTCTCTAGCATAAAAGAAAGCGCAGAAGCAGTATACGCCATGGTATCTGTGCCGTGCAGAATAACAAAACCATCATATTGTTCATAATTGGCTTTAATATCGTCTGCAATACGCTGCCAATCCATTGGTGTCATGTCTGAAGAGTCGATTAAAGGTGTGTATTCATTGAAGGTAAAAAGTGGCATTTCATCTCGATGGAATTCAGGCATGCTTTTTAGTTGGGTTTCCATGAAGCCAGCAACGGGAATGTATCCATGATCCGACTTTTTCATGCCGATCGTGCCACCTGTATAAGCGATATAAATGTGTTTTCTTTCCATTAGAGAAGTACTGCTTTAGCGAGAAGATAATCGCATTATACGAGTAAATAAGGGTAAAAGAAGCCCAGCATTGCTGGGCTATGTCATAGTTTTACTGATTGGAGCAGTTTAAACAGAAAGCATATTGACCTTTAGGGTCATTAAAATTAAGCAATGGTGCAGCATCTTGAGTCAGTGTTTTTCCAAGCGTTGTTATGGTTTCAGACTCTAATCCCAATACATTAGTGATGAGATTGTTTTTGATGTTTGCACTGAACTCTTGAAGCAGTAACTCCATTGGATGTTGAGGTAACGTTAGCCATTTTAATTGATGCGATTCTAATTTAGCCAATTGAGCGGCTTGTACGACGGCATCATCGAAATCACCTAATTGATCAATTAATCCCAGTTGTAACGCATCTTGTCCTGTCCAAATTCGCCCTTGTCCAATGGTGTCTGCTTTTTCTAAAGACAGGTGACGATAACGGCTAACTAAGCCAATGAATCGTTGATACCCATGCTCAATACCCAATTGAAAGACATCGCTCACTTGTTCCGGTAGTTGACGAGTGACACCTAAGCCACTAAATGGTGTGGTTCCTACTCCATCTGTATGGATTCCGAGTTTTTCGAGTCCCTTTTCCAAGGTGGCAAAAACCGCAAAAATGCCAATGGATCCGGTTAATGTGGTTGGTTGAGCGATGATTTTATCTGCTGTGACTGAGATCCAGTATCCACCAGAGGCCGCTAAGCTCGACATTGATGCCACAATGGGTTTTCCTGTTTCTTGCAATGCTTCGATTTCATTACGAATCACCTCAGAAGCAAAAGCACTGCCTCCAGGGCTGTCGACGCGTAAAATAACGGCTTTGATGTTGTCATCTAAACGTGCTTTTTTCAGCAATGTGGCAACCGTATCCCCACCCACTGTATTTGGGCGTTGAGCACCATCGATGATGGCCCCATCAGCAACTATCACCGCAATTTGATTGCCGCTGGATGATGATTCTGGTGATAGAGTGGATTTGTAATCGTAATAACCAATATGATTAAAGGTTTGAGTTTTGGTATTTTCACCAAAAAGACGGATCAATTGCTGGCGAATTTCAGGGCGTGTTGCCAATGTATCGACTAATCCCATATTTTTATTCAATTGAGCAAAGTTGCCTTGAACCGCTTTTAATTGCACTAAAAGCTCATCCATATTTGGCGTTAAAATAGTGGCGTCGATATTGCGGTTATGAGCGACATCTTGGCTATAAGCGGTCCACAATTGATTTAACCACTGGGTATTGGCTTGCTTTGCTTCTTCCGACATTTGATTTTGTAAGTAAGGTTCGACCGCCGACTTATAGGTCCCGACTCGGAAAACATGGGTATTTACATCTAAATTTTTTAATAATGACTGGTAATACAGGCTGTAAGCGCCGTAACCCGTCAGTAATAAAGCGCCGTCGGGTGACATGAAAACTTTATCTGCGTAACTGGCCAAATAATATTGACTCTGACTGTAGCGATCACCGACAGCATAAACAGGCTTATCTGTGGCTTTGAATTCGTTAATGGCTTTGGCGATGTAGCGCAGTTTAGTCAGATTGGTTTCTTTCATGTCGTCTAACTTCAGGACTAATCCTGAAACTTGTGGATCAGTGGCTGCATGACGAATGGTTTTTACAATATCAAATAATACATTTTGGCGAATCGGCGGTTGCCTTAATGCGCTGCTTGTCACATCTTCTAACGGATTAATTGGCGACTTTTGTTCTACAATTGGGCCGTTGAGATCCAATAGTAATGCGCTTTTTTCTTGCAATAAGGGACGCTCATCGCGTTCTAAAAACGCCAAAGCAATCACACCAAAAATCCCTAAAAAAATAAAATTTAAAATAAACTGGCGAAGAAAGCTGATCAGTCGCCAAACGCTGCGGATTAGTGCACCAATAATGGTGAATATTCTTTTCATAGCGAATTCCATGTAACGAATTGATGATTCATCCTAATCGACCCACTGATGAAGATCATAAATGGTCGTGAAAGACATTAATAAGCTCACGATTTTTTTGAAAAACCGGTAAATTCATCCCTATACTGGTCAGACCATGATGGTAAAAGGACGTGAATCATGACAACGCCGTATTCTCATTTGTTTTCCCCTTTAGATTTGGGGTTTATGACGTTACCCAATCGAGTGTTAATGGGCTCTATGCATACGGGATTGGAAGAATCTTATGATGGCTTCCGTAAGTTATCTGCATTCTATGCGGAGAGAGCCCGTGGTGGTGTGGGATTGATTGTAACAGGAGGTTTCTCTCCGAATTTTAGAGGGCGATTGCATCCTTTAAGTGCTCAATTTAGTCGATTTTCTTCTTTTCGATCACACAAAAGATTGACACAGACCGTTCATGATGAAGGTGGACGAATTGCGTTGCAGTTACTGCATGCTGGGCGTTATGCCATGCATCCTTTTTGTGTAAGTGCCTCTGCGATTCGTTCTCCAATCTCTTCTTATGTGCCTTTGGCTTTGTCTGTCTCTCAAATTCGTCAAACGTTAATGGATTTTGCTGATAGCGCGGAGCTGGCTCAACGAGTTGGTTATGATGGTATTGAGCTTATGGGGTCAGAAGGGTATTTGATTCATCAGTTTTTATGTACTCGAACGAATCAGCGCCGAGATGAATGGGGGGGGAGCTATGAGAATCGAATGCGCTTTGCACTGACATTAGTACGAATGGTTCGACAACGAGTTGGTACGGATTTTTTGATCATTTTTCGATTATCGATGTTGGATTTGGTCGAACAGGGAAGTACCCATGATGAGATTGTACGTCTAGCACTATTGTTAGAAAAAGCAGGCATTACTTTATTGAATACTGGGATTGGTTGGCATGAGTCACGAGTTCCGACCATTTCTACGCAAATACCGAGAGGCGGCTTTTCTTGGGTGACGGAACGCATTAAAAAAGAGGTGTCAGTGCCAGTCATTGCGTGTAATCGAATCAATACACCAGACATTGCTGAGCGAATTTTAGCATCCGGGCAAGCCGATATGGTGTCGATGGCTCGACCTTTTTTGGCGGACCCTTATTTCTTACGTAAAGCAAAAAAAGGAAAAAGTTCGGAAATTAATATTTGTATTGGGTGTAATCAAGCCTGTTTGGATCATGTCTTTGTTGGTAAACGTGCTTCGTGTTTGGTTAATCCGATGGCGTGTTATGAAACGGAGTTGATTGTAAAACCGACGCCTCAAAAACGTCGTATCGCGATTGTCGGGGCCGGTCCTGCTGGGCTTGCGTGCGCTGCATTGGCGGCAGAGCGTGGACTCGTGGTGGATTTATTTGAGGCTGAGCCGTCGATTGGTGGTCAGTTTTCTTTGGCGATGAAAATTCCTGGAAAGAGAGAGTTTCAAGAAACGATTCGTTACTTTTCTGAGCGAATGAAAAAAGCGAGCGTTCATGTGTTTGTCAATTGCCGAGTTAACGTTGATCGATTGCAAGAGTACGATGATGTTGTGTTAGCGACGGGAGTGACACCAAACATTCCGGAGATTAAGGGGATAAAAGACAGTTCAAAAGTCATTGATTACCAAACGTTACTTCGTGAAAAAAGACGTTTAGGTAAAAAAGTAGTCATATTAGGAGCGGGAGGTGTTGGGATTGATGTTGCCACTTTTCTGACCGAGCCAAATCAAACGGCCGGAGATACTTGGTTACAAGAATGGCATGTGAGCCAAGAGCGGGATGTTGTTGGTGGACTAAGCGCACCTGTACCCTCATCAGCAGAACAACCATCATTAACCAATCCGCGTCAAGTATGGTTGATACAGCGTAAAGCTGGAAAGGTGGGCAAAGGTCCTGGAAAAACGACAGGATGGATTCATCAGCGTTTATTACAGCAACGTGGGGTTTCTTTTCTTAGTGATGTGCAATATGACCGTATTGATGACGATGGATTACACTTTTGGCAAGAAGGAAAATTAATAACCTTAACCGTGGATAATATTGTGTTGTGCACAGGGCAGAACTCGGTCAATGAATTGCTTGATCCATTGAAAGCTGTCGGGGTGAAGACATATTTAATAGGCGGAGCTTTATGCGCAAAAGGGATTGATGCGAAGCGAGCCATTCGAGAAGCAACATTATTGGCATTATCATTATGAGTTATCAGTGTTTTTTATTAAGGCTCATCCTGTATGATAAGGTTTTCTCTTTGTCTGGTGATTAGAAATTATGGATGCTTTATCGTTATTATTACATCGTCGTTCTTTGCCTAAATTGGATTTACCTGCGCCACAAGGGGCTGAATTAGAGTGTATTTTACAAGCGGGTTTGCGTGCTCCTGATCATGGTGGGTTAACGCCTTGGCGCTTTGTGGTTGCTCAAGATGAAGGATTACAAAAGTTAGCCGATATTTTGGTGTCTGCAGCGAAAGCGGATCAATTAGAAGATGCCGTGATTGAGAAAGCGAGCCATGCATCTTTACGTGCCCCAATGGTGATAACGGTAATAGCTGATGTCACTCCCGATCATAAGGTGCCAGTTTTTGAGCAGCATTTGTCTGCAGGCTGTGCAGTCCAAGCGATGCAAATGGCTGCGGTCGCCCAAGGCTTTTCTGGATTTTGGCGTACCGGATCTTGGGCTTATCATCCCGTGGTTCGACAAGCATTTAAGTTGAAAGAAGACGATCAAATTGTTGGCTTTTTGTATGTGGGAACGCCCCAGTGTCGAGAGGCAAAAGTGCCCAATCGAGATTTAGCCAATTATGTTGAATATTTATAATAAAATGCATTTTTTAGGTTTTTAAGTTTTAAAAACAAGCACTTTTAAGAAAATTAAAGGTGCTTTTTTATATCATTGAACCTTGGTCAGGTGACTATTTTCATCCTCAAGAGTAGAATCACGCTCTTTTCTACTTTAATTGGAGTTTGGTCAATGACCGATATTACCGATGTTCGCTTAACACAATACAGTCATGGTGCGGGTTGTGGTTGTAAAATTTCCCCTCAAGTGCTTGATACAATCTTACACTCGCAAATCGCCCCTTTTCATGATCCTAATTTATTAGTGGGTAATGAGAATAAAGACGATGCGGCAGTTTATGATTTAGGTAACGGTACTGGCGTGATCAGTACAACTGATTTCTTCATGCCAATTGTTGATGACCCTTATGATTTTGGTCGTATTTCAGCAACGAATGCCATCAGTGATATTTATGCGATGGGCGGCAAGCCAATTATGGCCGTTGCGATTTTAGGTTGGCCAGTCAATGTATTATCACCGGAAATCGCACGTAAAGTGATTGAAGGCGGTCGTGCTGTTTGTCGTGATGCCGGTATTGCTTTGGCTGGTGGACATTCCATTGATGCCCCTGAGCCTATTTTTGGTTTGGCTGTGACGGGCATTGTTGATACTGATCGTGTTAAGCGTAATGACCGTGCTGAAGCTGGTTGTAAACTGTTTTTGACTAAGCCTTTGGGCATTGGCGTGTTAACAACAGCAGAGAAAAAATCTTTATTGCGCGATGAGCACAAAGGGCTAGCGTGCCAGTGGATGTGTCAATTAAACAAACCTGGAGCTTACTTAGCTGACATTGATGGTGTCAAAGCCATGACAGATGTGACGGGCTTTGGTCTTTTGGGGCATTTGAGTGAGATTTGTTTGGGTAGTGGTTTAAAAGCTCGAGTGAATTTCGACCAAGTGCCTTATTTGCCTGGTGTATTTGATTACATTGAACAAGGTTGTGTTCCCGGTGGTACAGAGCGTAATTTTGCAAGCTATGGTGAATATTTAGGTCCAATGACAGACGTTCAAAAATCCTTATTGTGTGATCCACAAACATCAGGTGGTTTGCTATTGGCAGTATCTCCGGAAGCTGAAGAATTAGTTAAAGAAACGGCTAAGATGCACGGTTTAGAGTTAACCGCGATTGGCGAGCTACATTCACAAGATAACACTGCTTTGATTGAGATTTGTTAATGACTCGTTTGAATACTAACGATTATCGTGCGTTATTTTTAAACGATGTGCCATTAATGGATATGCGCGCTCCGGTTGAATTCGTTCAAGGTGCATTTCCAATGTCAGAAAGTCATCCTTTGATTTCTGATACTGAGCGTCAAGCGGTGGGAACTTGTTATAAAGAACAAGGACAAGAGGCGGCATTGAACTTGGGGCATTCATTGGTCAATGGTGAGCTTAAAGCTGCTCGCGTTGCGGAATGGAAAGCCTTTTGTGAAGCGAACCCTACAGGGTATTTATACTGTTTTCGTGGTGGATTACGTTCACAGATCTCACAGCAATGGCTGAAAGAGGCGGGCATTGATTTTCCATATGTTGAAGGCGGCTATAAGGCATTACGTCGATTTTTGATTGATACCATTGATGAGGCGGCACAATTACCAATAACGATTGTAGCTGGTAATACGGGCAGTGGAAAAACCATCATGATTAATGCCTTGAATCAAGGGATTGATTTAGAGGGGGCAGCTAATCATCGCGGTTCATCTTTTGGACGCTATGTTTCTGAACAGAATACCCAGATTAATTTTGAAAATAATTTGGCTGTTCAACTGATTAAAGCACAAGACAAAGGTTGTCAGCGATTGGTATTAGAAGATGAAGGTCGAGTTATTGGCTCGGCGAATGTGCCTCTGTCTTTGTATCAATCGATGCAGCAAGCGGAAATCGTCAAAATCATTGATCCATTGGATGTTCGTCTTGGACGTTTGCTGGATGATTATGTGATTCGCATGCAACGTGACTTTGTTGATCAATATGGTGAAGAGCAGGGTTGGACCTTATTTGAAACCTATTTAGAACATGGTTTACGTGGTATTCATCGTCGTTTAGGTCATGAACGCTACGAAGAAGTGTTAGCACATTTACGTTCAGCACTGAGTATTCAGCGTCAAACTGGCGAAGTTGATGCCCATTTATTGTGGCTGTCTCCTTTGCTACAAGAATACTACGACCCTATGTACGAATATCAGCTTAGTAATAAAGAAAGCCGTATAGTGTACTCAGGTACGTATGATGAAGTGATGGCGTGGTTACAACGTCGTGCTTAACGTTGATGAGTGATTTTTTCTAAGCCTTGCAGTGCAAGGCTTTTTTATTGATTAATGGCATATGGCTGTTATTTTTTCTTCGTTTATCTTTAATCATTTTCGCTTCGATTGTTCTTATCGCCGTAATTCGCTAAAGTTGCCCTCTTTTTTCTGCTTGTTGTGATTTGTTATGACCCGTTGTTTATACATTGCTGAAAAACCCAGCCTTGGGCGAGCGATTGCCGCTGTTTTACCACCACCACACCGTAATCATTCGGGCTATATTGAGGTGGGAAATGGAGACATTGTCACGTGGTGTATTGGTCACTTATTAGAACAAGTCGAGCCAGATACTTATGATCCTAAATATAAAAAATGGAACATGAACGATTTGCCGATTATTCCAACACAATGGCAATTAGTACCTCGAGCAGCAGCAAAACAACAGTTAGCAGTGATTAAACAATGGATTCATCAGGTTGATCATATTGTCCATGCAGGTGATCCCGATCGCGAGGGACAACTGCTGGTGGATGAAGTTATTGATCATCTAAACGTATCAAAAGAAAAAAAGTTGGCGATTCAACGGTTATTAATTTCAGATTTAAACCCTGCAGCTGTTAAACGAGCCTTACAAAATATGCGCAGTAATCGTGAGTTTATTCCACTGTCAATATCGGCATTAGCACGTTCTCGAGCCGACTGGTTGTATGGTATGAACATGTCACGGGCTTATACTTTGCTTGGCCAGCGTGGTGGTTACCGTGGTGTTTTGTCTGTGGGACGAGTACAAACACCGGTATTGGGTTTAGTGGTGCGTCGAGATGATGATATTGCTCAATTTATACCAAAGCCTTTTTATGAAGTCTTTGCCAATATCCCTTATGAAGAGAATACCATTCAAGCCCGCTGGCAACCGAGTGAGTCTTGTGAGCCTTGGCAAGATGCGGAAGGGCGATTACTCAACCGTAAGCTGTGTGAAAATGTGGTGGAAAGAATTACGAATCAGCCCGCTATTGTGACGGAGTCTGAGCGCAAAGAAAGTAAACAAGCCGCGCCTTTGCCTTATTCTTTGTCGGCATTACAAATTGATGCGGCGAAACGATTTGGGCTGAGTGCTTCTGATGTATTATCGATTTGCCAAAAATTGTATGAAACTCATAAAGTGATTACATATCCACGTTCTGACAGCCGCCATTTACCAACGGAACATTACCAGCAAGCCTCCTCTGTTTTAGCGGCAATTGAACATGTTGCTCCTGAGTTACGTTCTGGAGTACAACAATGTGATGCATTACACCGTTCAAAAGCATGGAATGATAAAAAAATTGAGGCACACCATGCCATTATTCCGACCCCTAAAAAGATGAATTCACAAAGTTTGAGTGTGCAAGAATTAAAAGTGTATCAATTGATCGCACGTCAGTATCTCATGCAATTTTATCCAGCGGCGGTGTATTGTGAAGCGAAACTGGTTTTTACCATTAATGGTGGTCAGTTTTTGGCAAAAGGCCGGCAATTGATGAGTGCTGGGTGGCGAGCATTACTGGGTAAAGAAGACGCCAATGATGCGCAAATGCTGATGGATAAAGTACCGCCATTAACCGAAGGCACCGAGTTATTGTGTGTCGGAGGAGATATTAAAGATAAGATGACTGAGCCTCCTAAACCCTTTAGTGAAGCGACTTTATTGCAAGCCATGACGGGTATTGCGCGTTTTGTTGCTGATATGAGCCTAAAGAAAATTTTACGAGAAACGGATGGATTGGGTACTGAAGCCACGCGGGCGGGTATTATTGAGTTGTTATTTAAGCGTCAATTACTGGTTCGAGAAGGAAAAACCATTCATGCAACACCTGCGGGTAAAGGGCTGATTTATGCTTTGCCTGATGAAGCTCGTTATCCTGATATGACGGCTCGTTGGGAGCATCAGCTTCAAGCTATGACAGAAAAAAAACAGTCTTATCAACCTTTTATGCATTTATTAACGACTCAATTGTGTGAAGTGATTAATAAGGCAAAATTTGGTGGGATACCAGAGAGTTTACGTCAATTGCCAGCAATTGAACCCTCTAAAAAGAAATGCATCAGTTCTAAAAAACGTTCAAGTTGATATTAGGTTAATCCATCATCATGAATCGGTCTCGTCCTTCTGCTTTTGCTTGATATAAGGCATTATCTGTTTGTTCAAAAAAGGATTGGGCCGTCTGTTCTTTATGCGGTGTAATACTGCTCACACCAATACTCAGCGTCACGATATTCGGATTGGAAGTGACGCCGTTTTCTCTTGGTAATGACAGTTTATGTATGGCTTCAATGGCTTTTTTCGCAATGTGTAATGCACTGTTTTTATCTTGACCGGGTAAAAGCAAAACAAACTCTTCACCCCCATAACGGGCAAAAATAGAACCAACTCGACGTTCGATGGTTGATAATGTTTGTGTTATTGCTTTTAAACAGTCATCCCCGGCTGCGTGTCCATAGCGATCATTGTAGGTTTTGAATAAATCAACATCGAGCAATAACATGGATATCGGAAGTTGATGTCGTTGAGCTCTGCACCATTCTGTTGTATAAGTTTCATCAAATACGCGGCGATTGGCGATATTGGTTAAAGGATCAGTACGTGAAATGGCTTCGAGCTTAGTATTGAGTTGTTGAAGTTCGTTGGTGCGTTCATGAACCCGTTGTTCAAGGTTACGATTGAGGTGACGTAAGTGCTCTTCAGCTCGAATTCTAACCATATGCTGCGAAACAATGAAGGCAAATTGTTTCAGTAGTTGATGGCAATGATCATAAAATGGCACACCAGAAATTAAATTATCACAAGCAATCCAACCAATGGGGGTGTCTTCATCCCATAATGCCACATAGGCACTCCAGCCAAAACCAATGACTCGACAATCATGAAATAGCTGGCAGTCTTCTTGTACGACTAAATAATCTTTATTGACCAGTGTCTTTGAGGTAAACCAGTGATCATGAAGTTCTGATCGAAAATAGGATTCATCAACGGTTTCACCATGTATGTTAGTGCCGTATGTCCCTTTTATTTTTTTCTGGTCATCAAATAAAAAAATCGCCATTCGATCTATTTTTAACCGCTTTTTTCCTTCATCGACTGCGGTAAATAGAATTTTTTCTAAAGATTCTGTACGCCACATAAGAAAAGAAATGTCATGTAATGATTGCAATGATTCTAACAAGAGTTGCTGAGAATTTTGGGTTTGTTTAAGTTCTCTTTCTGCACAACGACGACCTGAGTGTTCATTTTGAATGGTTTCACTCATTAAGCCTGTATCGAGCTCTGACGCTAATAATGTGCCCAGTAATAAAAACTCATCAATAGAGCATCGAAAATTAGCTGGAAAATCAATGATAAGGCAGCCAATGATACGAGAATGGCGTTCTAGTGGAATGAAAATACGCCAATAATTATTATGAGATAAGCTGTAAGGTTGTTGTTGACGTGTTGCTCGATAAATTTGATGAAAAGGTATGTGCTTATCGTCATCAATATTTTTTGGGGGATAGTAATAATGAATGCCTGTTTCATCCATTTTAAGTAACTGTTGCCAATGGGCTTGGTGTGCAATGACCAGTTGAATATGAGTAGGCTGAAACTTTTCATGCAAATGACGACACATTAATTCACAAATGGAACGCAACCCGTGTGTTTTTCCCCAATGTTTGAGTAAGGGTAAATAGAAATGATCAAAAGGATTGTGTTTATTTGTCACGATGAATGATCTCAATTGCTAATATGAAAATTGAGGTTGTATTGTCGTTTATTTTTTTTAAAAAAAGGTTTGGTTTTGTCTCATTTATACGAAAGAAGATGTGTCTTTACTGTATTTTGTGAAGTGTTTCTTAGATAAAAGCCATATATTTTATATGGCTTTGTATTTGGTTAGTATCCACTATTTGGTTGATAAAAACGTTTTAGTTCATGCATCACATTGATCAGAGTAGATAGCTGTGGTTTGGCATTTTGGTTTAATTGATATTGTTGATTGTAAACTCGATAATTACCGTATTTATCAACAACAGTGGTACGATTTTTTTGAATGATAACAATATCGTGATGATTACCTGCCAATACCCATGGACGATCTTTGTTGTTTGCAAACAAACTGTAGCCACTGCTGTAATCATTAATCGGGGATGTTGAGTGAAGAACAAACTTCATTAATGTTGGTACAAGATCAAGGTGACTTGTCAACTGACTGATTACTTGTGCTTTATGCTCAGGCCAGTGAATGATCATAGGGACTTTTAATTGATATTGACTGTAATTACTGTTTGAACCCCAATTATTATTACTATTATCGTTTAATTCCATTCCGTGATTAGCAGTGATGATAATGATAGTATTTTTAAGTAAGTCTTTACTTTTTAATTGGTTAATTATTTTAGCTAATTGACCATCAATATGATAAGCCGCATTACGATAACTATTACGCAATAATAAGGTTGGATTTGTAGTGACATTATCCGATGCACTGCTGCCTAAAGAGGGAGTAAAGTGAGGGACATAATCACTGTCTTCTTCAAAATCTTTCACACCATTTAATTCAATATAACCAAACCATGGTGTTTTATCGGTTTGTTTATTGAGCCATTGGTGCCAATCATGAATGGCTTTATTGTCATTAGGGGCACTTTTTTCTGTTAATTTTGTTGTGCTTGGCTGTGGTTGTTCACCTAAGATAACTTGGTAATATAAGGGTGAGTGGAATTGATCGCCACTGAATAACCCCAAATTATAATGACGTTTTGCGAGTGTTGATAGTAAAACGGGTTTGAGCTTTTCGGCACGAACACTGTCCAAATATTGATTTGGTAAACCGTAAAATAACCCAAATAAGCTGTCTACATTATTATTACTGGAACTGTAGTGGTTCGTAAAATTCAGGTTATTTTGTGCAAAAGTATGAAGATAAGGCATCGTTTCTTTGTTTACAGCACTACTGCGTAAACTGTCGACCATTATCATCAAAATGTTCTGTTTTGTGCCTTCATTCGCAAAGATTAAAGGTTGTAAAGGATAACGAATATGTTGGCTATCGACTAAACCTTGCTCTGCTTTACGTTTTGCATAGGTTGAAGGATCCAATAATCCATGTTTTTCCATGAAGGTTTTGGCCGTCATAGGGTAGGCAAGTGGAAAGTTGGAACGTTGCATCGTCACGGGATAATAAACATTTGCATCAGCCCAAATGTAAATTAAGTGACTGAATAGGAAACAGGCACCAAAGAACCAAGCAATGGTTCCGCCCACTTTTTTGCGTGAAAACGAACGTTGCTTACGCCAAAGGTATTCAGCTATCAACAGTTCAGCTAAGAAAATGACGGGAACCAACACAAACAGGTATTGCCAGCGTGCATTTAATTCACTTTTTTCACCACTTAATAAAAGATCCCAGACTAATGGGCTTAGATGTAAATCTAAGGTTTTATAGGCATAAGAATCTAATATTAGGACGATTAATCCTACCGTCGCGACGGTTACGGAAAATAACCGCATTAAACGTTGTGATGGAATTAAAAAGCTGGCTGGAAATAGAATCAGTATGTATAAGCCAAATACCAAAAAGCCAAAATGTCCTACCCAACTTGAGACTAAATAAAGCTGACCCAGTAGGGTTTGTGGCCATTCTGAATCCATAATATAGCGTGTACCAATAAGCATGGCAGCGATAATATTAAAGAAACTGAACCAGTGCCCCCAACTGATTAATTGGGATACTTTTTCTTTATAGGTATTTCTGCTGTTGACCATAGTATGTGTGATTCCCGGTCGAGCAAATAAATTTGCTTATTAATCTTCTTTGATCGTTGTCAGCAGAGCTTGAGCAAATTTTTCTGCAATGATTTTACGATTCGCTTTAGGCACATCAGAATTTAAAATATTAGTAGCCAGATCACCCACAATCATCAGTGCTAATTCTGGGTTAGCTTGGTGTTTTTCAAACACGTCGTACATATCATCAAGGATCTGTTCAATCTTTTTATTGCTGTATTTTGAAATAATTGGCATAACAAGTCTTGTTTAATGGTAAGGAAAGCGTCTTATAATACCTCACACTTTCCGTTAACTGAAAACCTTTTCCATTATGAGTTTGCTACTTTCTAATGTAATTTTGCACCAATTAACTAAAAATGATCAAGAAGAATGGTCAGTTCAATTGAGAAAACAACCGCTTGAGAACAATTCTGCAACAGAATGCTTTATTGATGAGTTACATAGTGCTTACAGCGCTAAAGGCGCCAAAGGATTCGGGCGTTTTGGTGAAAACAGCGATTTTGAATCGTGGTTGAAACAACAGCAGAGCCATCAATTGGACTTTTTGACCTTGTCTGATCGTATCGCTCATCGTTTTCAGCAAGAAATTGCACAATATTCGTTTGCAGAATCCGGTACTTTAGTTCTGGCATCGTATGAGTCTTTAGCTACGCACTATTTATTTATTGGTTTATTACCAATGCATCACAGTGTCACGGTGACAGACACGTTAGAGATTAGTCAAACAGATTATCTTGATGTCGCTAAAATGGACATTGCTGCACGTATTGATGTTTCTTTATGGTTGTCAGATCCTGACTCTAATCGTTATCTAACCTTTGTAAAAGGGCGTGTTGGTCGAAAGATAGCTGATTTGTTTTTAGGGTTTTTACAAGCTGAAATCGGACTGGATGTTAAAGCACAAAATAAAACATTAATGCGTGCGGTTGAGGATTATTGTACTGATGCTCAATTGGATGAAGATAAAAGCCAAGCGTGTCGTCAACAAGTCTACGATTACTGCCAAACTCATTTGCAGTTAGGTGAAGAAGTGACTATCGCTGAGCTATCAAAAGAATTGCCATCAACTCAAGAAGGCGGCGATTTTGATTCTTTCACTAATCAGAAAGGGTATGAGTTAGCAGAGCAATTTCCTGCTGATCGTGCAACAGTCCGTAAATTAACTAAATTTGTTGGTGCGGGTGGTGGTTTGAATGTGAGTTTTGACAGTGAGTTGTTGGGTGAACGTATTATTTATGATGCTGAAACTGATACGCTGACGATTAAAGGAACGCCGCCAAATTTGAAAGATCAACTAAAACGACGTTTACAGCATCAAGAGTCGTAAGTTTAATTGAGCTTCAAAGGCAACTAAAGATTCCCGATTAAATCAACAGGCTGTCGTGTTCTTTTAGCAAAGATGACAGCCTGTTTTTTTATGAATTTAACTTACCGTATTGTGATTAGTTAAAATTTGAGATTTTTTGCAATACTTTCACTAATAATTGAATTCGAGGCTCAATGCTATCGAGTTGTAAATACTCATCGGGACTGTGGAATCCTGCACCAATAGGGCCAAAACCATCTAGCGTTGGAATGCCTAAGACTGATGTTAGATTGGCATCGGATCCCCCCCCAACAGCTTGCCAAGTAATTGGAATATCTATCTCTTGTCCTGCTTCTTCAACTAGAGCCATGAGTTGATGGGTTTCTACTGATGGCGTCATAGAAGGTTTGTGTGCTTCACGTATCAATTGTATGGTCACTCCTTCAGCAAAAGGGGTTCGACTCCATTGTTGTAATTGACGGTGTACATGTTCGTATTGTTCATTATCCCAGAAGCGAACATCGACAATGGCTTGTGCATTATCAGGAACAATATTGGAACCTACACCACCTTGAACAACTCCTACGTTTAACGTTGTACCAGTTTCAAAATTAGTCAGTTGATTGATTGCAATGATCCAATTGGCCATCTCTGTAATTGCACTGCGTCCATTTTGTGGATCATTACCCGCGTGGGCAGCTTTACCTGAAAAGTTAATGCAATAACGTGCCATGCCTTTACGTGCTTTTATCAATGATCCATCAGCACGCGCAGCTTCTGCAACTAATACGTGGCGAGCATTGATTGCGACGGATTTAAGCCATTCCTCTGAGTGTAAAGAACCAATCTCTTCATCGGGATTCATACACACGGCAATGGATAATTGATCGAGTGTGCTCGGATCCATCTCTTGCAATTGACGGATGGCATAAAGAACATTCAATAACCCTGATTTCATATCAGAAACACCAGGCCCATAAGCACGGTCTAAGTCCGTCGTCATTGGGCGTTTTGCTACTGTACCTTCAGGGAAAACGGTGTCCATATGGCCAATGAGCATGACATCAATAATGGGATTATTGGGTTGATTCCGAACTTCAAGACCTACACCTGCTGCACCACAGTCGATGGTTTTTACATTCCAGTTTAACTCTTGGTATTTTGTCGTGAAAATATCAGCGACTTGCTGAATACCATCAATAGTTAATGTGCCACAATCTACATTAATTAATGGTCGCAATTCATCAAGGTAGGTATCTAAAGAGAATGTATTCATTATGCGTTCCTAGCTACACCAAAGCCAGCCGGAGTCAAAATACTCTGGCTGGATGGAGAAAGAGTTAAATTAAGATGTTCATAACAAACATGGCTGCAAATGCGTTCAGTACCGACAATGCAATCATAACGGGTAAGTAACGGCCTTCTGTGCCGATTGGACCCATAATACGCCCCATGTATTGCACCTGTGAGCCCATTAAGTAAATGGCGGGAGCCAATACGGCGATGTGACCACCTGTAAGGATGCCCTGATCAAACAGAGTGATGACCACACCAACGCCACCACCCATCGACATCCACGCGCCGATAAGTACAGCTGCCGCTTCACCAGGCAGACCAAAGATGGCCATGATAGGTGAAAACAGATTACCCATGGCTTCTAACGCGCCAGTGATTTGTAACGCCTTGATGATAACGAAGGCCATTAATACGTTTGGTACGGTTGAGGTTGTGGCAATAACCCAGCCTTTCTTTGCGCCTTCTACGAAGATGTCGGTCACCATTGGTTTTTTAGCTACTGTCATTATGCGGTTTCCTTATTCAATGCAGACGTTGAAGGGGTTTTATCGGCTTTGCCTTCGGTTATATTGAGGTATAAACGGAATAGATTTGCACCTACAAATTTGAATATGAACATCACAGCAACCGCTAAACCTATTGATGCACCAACAGCCGGTGTGCCATCTAAATTTGTTAAGGTAAAGAGCACGGCGCCCGATGAGAAGAAGTTCACAATGGCCGCACCTGCAGAAAATTGGAACATAGTAAAAACGTCGCTTTCTCGTTTAGTAAGCTTACCTTCGTCTTTTAATTGACGAGTCATCGCAGCACCGGCATCGGCACTTTGTAAAGAAGCGATCAAAGCCAAGCCTGTGTTGCCTGGAATGCCCATTAATGGACGCAGAAGAGGAGTTAATAACTTACGAGCCGCATCTAATGCACCGTAATGTTCTAATACGTTGATAACACCCAATGCAAACATCACTGTTGGAATTAGGGTTAAGGCAAAGATAAAGCCATCACGGGCACCACTGCCACCTTGACCGCGTAATGAAGTTGATGCCGTTTGAATCGCTTCGCCACTGCCATCAACAGTGTGCACTAGGTTACCGAAAGAGCCATTCAGTGTGGTGAAATCAAATACGCCATACCATTCGTTGGATTGCATTAGTCCAGAAAAAAATACCACAGCGAATGCCAAAGCGAGATAACTACCAATCGTGACTTTACGATCCTTTTCCATTGGATTTTTCATAGACAGTGTCCTTGTATTGACTATCACGACTCACGATCAAAATGATGGTTTTAAAAAGGAGCAAATAGTGAGTATGAAGAAATGGGCTTAGTGAATTAATCGCATGTATTCCATACGATTAAATTGATCTAGATCAATTTAATTATGTAATGAGATGAAATGTGAAGGGTATATGTTAAAAATGTGATTTTTATCATAATTAAGTCGACGAAATTTGTATAAGTGTCTGTTACAGGTTGAAACACTTTGTTTTTATTCAGTTTTATTTTTAGTGAAATTAATAATTAAAGATAATATGAAGATTGAAATCTGTATTTAAAGAATAAAAAAAGAGCACCTAAGGTGCTCTTTAAATGAGTGAATCATTTTCACTTAAACTAACTGTTTTATTACTTCTTGAGCTTCTCTTTCATCTTCATCTAAAATGGATTGATCGCAAGGTGGACAAGGGTCAACGAACCAACCCATAAAAGAGCAAATAATAGTAACGATGATACAGATGAAACTGAGCCACATAAAAGGAACATAAGACAGAGTCGCAACGCCTAAAATACTGGCCATATAAATCCCGTTATCGCTCCATGGCACCATACCTGCTGTTAAGGTGCCACCAAACTCGGCATTACGAGATAAATTTCGGCGTTTAAAGCCAATTCTATCGTAATTTTTCGCACAAATTTTTGGCGTCAGAATTAATGAAACGTACATGGCGGATCCAAAAACGTTGCCTAAAAATGCGGTCGCTATGGTTGATACGGCTAAACTGCCTGCAGATTTGACGTGCTTTTCAAATAAGTTTGCAATGGTTTCAAGTACGCCAACTTTATCAAGTAAGCCACCAAAACCTAAACCAAAGATGATGACGGCAACGGATCCCAGCATGGAAGACATGCCGCCTCGATTAAGAATTGAGTCAATAAATGTAACACCAGAGTGAATAGAGAAGGGAGCCCAAGCGGTATCTATTGCTTTGATCGGATCCATGCCTTGAACCATCACTGCCCATACAACGCCCAATAAAGCGCCGAATGAGATGACGGGAAATGACGGCATTTTTAAAGCAAGTAAGCCTAAAACAATAATGACAGGCACAAAAGAAAATGGGGTTATAACAAACTGTTTATCCATTGCGGTAATCACTGAGCTGACTTGGCTCATGTCCACACTACCGGCATAGTGAAAGCCGACGAGAGTAAACATTACTGCTGCGATGGCGTAACTGATTAATGAAATAGGCATCATGCCTTTGATGTGATCAATAATTTCTACGTTTGACATGGATGAAGCTAAAATAACGGAGTCGGATAATGGTGACATTTTATCACCAAAGTAACAGCCAGAAAGTACAGCACCGGCGGTAATTTCAGAAGGAATACCGAGTCCTTGACCTATGCCCATCATTGCAATACCTGCGGTACCCGCCGCACCCCAAGACGTACCTGTTGCTAATGCGGTTACCGAACAAATTAACATGGTCGCTAATAAGAAAATAGACGGATGAATTGCTTTTAGACCGTAATAGATAATAGTTGGAACAATACCACCGGCTATCCAAGTTCCAACTAATGCACCCACTGACAGTAAAATAAGCACTGCACCTAGGCCATTACTGATGCCTTTAGTTGCCGCTTTTTCTAACGATTTGTAATCGTGACCCAACTTGATTCCGAGCGTTATGACAATGAACCAACCAATGTACAAAGCCAATTGGATTGGAAGATTGAGTTCAGAGGTAAAAGAGAAAGCTAAGGCTAAGAAGAGTCCAAGAGCAAGCATTACTTGCCAAATGGAAGGCAGCTTTATGGTCCGTTGATCCATGTTTTTTACCTTATTAATAATTGAGTCACTATGATGTAGAGTCCATAAAAATCATTAAGTTATTTTTATTATGTCAATGGATAATGAATTAAGACTCAATGCTATTGTCTGTGTTTTTCAGTTGATAACAAAAACACGATCGCCTGTGATACTCACAATGGTCTATTGTGAGTCATGAACATTGATTATTTATAAAATCATAAATGCTTATTTTGTCTCAAAAAGCGATTTCTTGATAATTAAATGTTCAGTCTTATTAACCTAGTTTTATTTTAATTTCAGTTTATCTAACTGCTTTAAATTATTTTATTCTTATAAATGTCTTTATTTAGTCTGTTTATAAGAGAAATGAAGGTTATCAGTTTGTGATGATTTTTTCAAAAACAAACGGCAATATTTTCAGTAAATATTCATCTTTATTCTCTAGAAGGTGAATGCTATTTATCATTTGGCCTTTTTCTTTGACTATAGATAGCATTATCTTTTGTTTTCTCACTTGCTCTCTTGTTGTTAATTCGTTACAAGTAGAGGTTAGTGGTAAATATTATGAACATGGAGTGTTAAATATGATGAGAGTCGGTTTAGTTGGTTGGCGTGGTATGGTGGGATCAGTCTTAATGCAACGTATGCAGGAAGAAGGTGATTTTAAATTTATTGAGCCTATTTTTTACTCCACCTCACAAATCGGTATTCCTGCCCCTGACTTTGGTCAAGAACCTTCTTTATTACAAGATGCGTTTAATTTAGACAGCTTATCGCAGTTAGATGCGATCATTACTTGTCAAGGCGGTGGCTATACTGAACAAGTTTATGGTGCTTTGCGTCAACGAGGGTGGAAAGGGTATTGGATTGATGCAGCATCCACGCTACGTTTAAAAGATGATGCAATCATTGCTTTGGATCCGGTCAATTATCAGCAAATTCAGCAAGGCATTCATTCTGACGTGAAAACTTTCGTGGGTGGGAATTGTACCGTTAGTTTAATGCTGATGGCTGTGGGTGGTTTGTATCAAGCAGGCTTGGTTGAGTGGATGACCTCACAAACTTATCAAGCGGCATCCGGTGCTGGTGCTCAGAATATGCGTGAATTGATTCGTCAAATGGGTGTAATTCATGGCAGCGTAACAACGGAATTAGCGAATCCGTCGACATCCATTTTAGACATTGATCGCAAAGTGGCCAATACCTTGCGATCTGAACAATTTCCAAAAGAGAACTTTGGAGCGCCGTTAGCGGGATCGCTCATCCCTTGGATTGATGTGAAGCGTGATAATGGTCAAAGCAAAGAAGAATGGAAAGCATCGGTTGAAACCAACAAGATACTTGGTTTGCAAGGTTCACCGATTCCTATTGATGGAACTTGCGTTCGTATTGGTGCGATGCGTTGTCACAGCCAAGCATTAACCATTAAATTGAAGCAGGGTGTACCTTTGGATGAAATTGAAGGGTTAATCGCGTCTCATAATGATTGGGTGAAAGTGATTCCGAATGAGCGTGATATTACGGTTCAAGAGTTGAGTCCTGCAAAAGTAACCGGGACTTTATCTGTACCCGTTGGGCGTTTGCGTAAACTGGAAATGGGCGATGAATATCTTAATGCATTTACGGTGGGTGATCAATTGTTGTGGGGGGCGGCGGAGCCCTTGCGTCGTACTTTACGCATTCTTTTAGCTGAGAAAGCTTAAGTTCATTTATTGTTAGAAACATAAAGTATAACGATAAAAAAAGCCTGCTGAAAAGCAGGCTTTTTCATGTTATCTATGGAATTAAGCAGCAAAGTTTTTTGCAGCAAATTCCCAATTAACCAAAGCCCAAAAACCATTCATGTAGTCAGGACGTAGGTTACGGTAATCGATATAGTAAGCATGTTCCCAAAGGTCAACAGTCAATACTGGTGTTAAGCCACTTTCTGTTAGTGGGTTGCCAGCGTTAGAGGTGTTTACAATCTCCAATTCGCCTTCTACGTTTTTCACTAACCAAGTCCAGCTAGAACCAAAGTTGTTGATTGCTGAGTTGGTGAACTCAGTTTTGAATTCTTCAAATGAACCGTAAGCTTTAACAATCGCGTCTGCTAGTGCGCCTGTTGGCTCACCGCCACCGTTTGGTGATAGGCAGTTCCAGTAGAATGTGTGGTTCCATACCTGTGCAGCGTTGTTGAATACACCACCAGTAGAAGTTTTAATGATTTCTTCTAATGATTTGTCCGCAAACTCAGTGCCTTCAATTAAGCCATTTAGCTTTACAACGTATGTGTTGTGGTGCTTACCGTAATGGTACTCAAGTGTTTCTTGAGAAATGTGTGGTTCTAGAGCATTTTTTGCGAACGGTAGTGCTGGTAATTCAATAGCCATGTTTCATTCTCCTGTGAGGCTATGCCTCTTTTGACATTGCTTTTAATGAGTTAGGACTCATTTATTCTTTTGAATGCGACCGGAACAGTTTATCAAGTTTTTACTTTATTAATAGCCCTAAATGAAAAAATAAACCCACAAAAATATTAAGCGTTTTTTTCCCCGTCGTTCGCAAGTAGAATGTAGCGGTAAGTTAATTATTATGAGCCATTTCTTAGGGGGCACAATGGAAACTATTGATAAGATTAAGCAACAATTGAGCGAGAACCCAATTTTGTTGTACATGAAAGGCTCACCTAAGCTACCAAGCTGTGGTTTTTCTTCACAAGCGTCGCAAGCATTAATGAACTGCGGTGAAAAGTTTGCATTTGTTGATATTCTACAAAACCCAGACATTCGTGCTGAATTGCCAATTTATGCTCAGTGGCCAACATTCCCACAATTGTGGATTGAAGGTGAGTTGATCGGTGGTTGTGACATTATTTTGGAAATGTTCCAAAAAGGTGAGTTACAGCCTTTGATCAAAGAAGCTGCAGAACGTCGTGACGCAAAAGCAGAATAAATTGTTTTAAATAAAGACAATAAAAAGCCCTCATCTTTGAGGGCTTTTTTATGACTGCCTATTTGTTATTCTGACAATTATAGAATCATTGCTGCTAACCAACCTGCTGCTATTAAAGGTAAGTTGTAGTGTAAGAAGGTTGGTACAACACTGTCCCAAATGTGGTCATGTTGACCATCGGCATTGAGCCCTGATGTTGGGCCTAATGTTGAATCGGATGCGGGTGATCCAGCATCGCCCAATGCGGCAGCGGTACCAACAATCGCGACGGTTGCCATCGCTGAGAATCCAAATGAAAGACACAAAGGCACATAAATGGTGGCTAGAATCGGGATGGTTGAGAAAGAGGAACCAATGCCCATTGTCACTAATAAACCCACCACTAACATTAAAAAGGCAGCTAAAGGCTTATTGTTGCCAATAATGTCGGTTAATGAATGTACGAGTGTTTCCACACTGCCAGTGGCTTTCATTACTGCAGCAAAACCAGCTGCTGCGATCATAATAAAACCAATCATCGCCATCATATGAACACCTTTGGTGAACACATCGTGAGTTTCTTTCCACTTAATCACACCAGTAAAGGTGAACACCATGAATCCGACTAACGCGCCAACAATCATAGAACCACTGTACAGTTGGCTGCCTAAGACGGCAAAAATAGCAATAACTGCAATATAAACGTGGCGCATATTAATGACTTTATGTTCAGGCTCTGCAGCTAAGATTTTTTCATCACAGTAGACTCTTGGTTTTCGGTAGCTGATGAATACTGCTACAAGAAGACCAAAGACCATGCCTAACGCTGGAAGAATCATTGCTTCAGGAACTTGGCTCGCTGTGATATTGAGACCGTTCTCATGCAGATTTTTTAATAAAATATTATTGAGAAAAATACCGCCAAAACCGATCGGTAGGATCATGTAAGGGGTGACTAACCCAAAGGTCAGAACACAGGCAATTAAGCGACGATCTAATTTCAGTTTTGCGAACACATGCAAAAGAGGTGGAATGATAATAGGGATAAAAGCAATGTGTACCGGGATTAGGTTTTGTGACGAAATTGCCAATAAGCCTAATATGGTGATGACTGTGTATTTTACACTGGTAATGGCACGACTGTTTTGTGAGCCAGTTAAGCGTTGAATGATTTTTTGTGCGAGTACATCAGTAATGCCTGATTTAGATATGGCGACAGCAAAAGCGCCAAGCATGGCATAACTGAGTGCCGTGGTTGCACCGCCTCCAAGCCCCCCTTCAAACGCTTGTATGGTATCGGTTAAAGATAAACCGCCCATAAGCCCACCGAGTAATGCACTGAATGTCAGCGCAACAACGACATTGACGCGTAATAGGGCGAGGATCAGCATCACACTGACGGATAATAAAACTGGATTCATAGCACTCCATTGTCTTTCTTGATGCTGTATTTCACACCCAGCGATCGTTTTTATTTCATCCAGTTTGCTTAAATTTTTGATTATGTCGAGTGAAATCAACAGAAAACCGTGATTTTTCTTTTCTTATTGCATGGTTATGCTTAATTAGTTTGATCGTCCTCTTATTTAAAGACGATCAAACTGTTTATCTTTTATTACGATAGGTTGTGGTTTTAAGCTGATTGAGATTCAACATCATCATGATTAGTTTCTGCTTCAATGAGCGGCCAGCCACCTAAAGCTTTCCATTTGTTGACGATGGTACAGAAGAGCTCTGCTGTTTTTTCCGTATCATAAAGTGCGGAATGTGCTTCTTTATTGTCAAAATCCATCCCGGCTGTACGGCATGCTTTAGCCAGTACGGTTTGTCCAAATGCTAATCCACTGAGTGCGGCAGTATCAAAAGTCGCAAATGGATGGAATGGTGAGCGTTTTAGTTTTGCACGTTCACTGGCTGCATTTACAAAGTTCAGATCAAAGGTTGCGTTATGGGCGACCATGATAGCGCGACTACAACCTTGAGCTTTTAGTTCATCACTAATTTGACGGTAAATTTGTCGTAATGCATCGCCTTCATCGATAGCACCTCTTAATGCGCTAAAGGGTTCTAAAATCCCATTAAAAGCCAACGCTTCAGGGTTTAGATTCGCGCCCTCAAAGGGTGTGATATGAAAGTGCATTGTCGTCGCAGGTTTAATCCACCCCTCATCATCCATCGTTAAAGTGATCGCACATACTTCAAGTAATGCATCGGTTTTTGCATCAAATCCTGCAGTTTCAACATCGACAACGACGGGTAAGTAACCGCGAAATCGGCTTTTAATGGTATTGTTTTCTGGTGCTGTAGTATCTGTCATGGTCACGGTGGGCTCGAAAAATAATGGCTTATTATGTCAGATCTTCGGATACGGTGAAATGTTAAAGCTTTATTGAATGGCTCCGATAATTTAGGTATTAAAGTTATTACGGTAATGTCATGCGTGTATTTTTGTTTTGTTTTGTCACGGTTTTATCCTTTATGCCTGAGCGAGTTTTGGGGAGTGCTTATGTTGCAAAACCTCAGGAATCATTTTGGTTAATGAGTACGAATACGCCTTTGCAATGCCAACTGAGACATGAAATTCCTCGTTATGGTGAGGGCGTTTTTACTGTAAATGCGAGTAAATATCTTAATTTAGATTTTGAATTGGTCATGCAAAGACCAATGCGTGAAACGCAGAAGGTGAATTTAATGTCACAGCCACCCAACTGGCAACTAGGGACACTTGCGACAGAACTGGGATCATTGACTTTTTTCCAACAGTTTAATGGGTATTTGGATCAAGATATGGCTTGGGAAATGTTATCTGAATTAGAGAATGGTTACTTTCCGACTTTTGTTTATAAAAAAACAACTCATAGTTATGAATATGTCAGTTTATCCAGTGTTGGGTTTCAACAAGCTTATGTGTCTTTTTCAAAATGTTTAAGTCAATTACTTCCCTATGCGTTTGATGATATTGCATTTAGTGTTTTTCGTTATTTACCAAATAGTTCTGAATTGGATTCAACCTCACAAGATCAATTAGTAAAATTAATATCATTTTTAGAGGCGAGTAATAACGTTGATATTATTGTTATGAGTTCATTTTCGGATGATCGAGGGACAAAAGTTCAACAGCAGTTGAAATCAGAGCAGCA
>CAMQZF010000002.1 GCA_947039525.1 uncultured Photobacterium sp.
GATACTGTTTCAATCCTTCGATAAAAAACACTTTTCAGTAATACCTATAAATCAATCATTGATGCCTGATCACCAGACAATAAAAAAGGATCTAACTGAAAGTCAGATCCTTTAATATACATCGCGATAACGTCGACGCTATTTACCCATTACTGGAAAAAGAAAACTTATTCCCATTCAATCGTCGCTGGCGGCTTACCTGAAATATCGTAAACCACACGAGAAATACCGTTGACTTCATTGATAATACGGTTTGATACTTTGCCTAAAAATTCGTATGGTAAATGCGCCCAATGTGCCGTCATGAAATCAATGGTTTCAACGGCACGTAATGACACAACCCAATCGTATTTACGACCATCACCCATGACACCCACTGAGCGTACTGGCAAAAATACGGTAAAGGCTTGAGAGACTTTATTGTACAAATCCGCTTTGTGCAGTTCTTCAATGAAGATCGCATCCGCACGACGCAACAAATCACAGTATTCTTTTTTCACTTCACCTAAAACACGAACACCTAAGCCTGGCCCAGGGAATGGGTGACGGTAAAGCATGTCATAAGGTAAGCCTAACTCAAGACCGATCTTACGTACTTCATCTTTAAACAATTCTTTCAATGGTTCAACCAAACCCATTGCCATGTCATCTGGTAATCCACCGACGTTATGGTGAGATTTGATCACATGTGCTTTACCGGTTTTAGAAGCAGCAGATTCAATCACATCAGGATAAATCGTGCCTTGCGCTAACCATTTTGCGTTCTCTAACTTTTTCGATTCTTCATCGAATAACTCAACGAAAACACGACCAATGATTTTACGTTTTGCTTCAGGCTCAGCTTCGCCTTTTAACGCATCTAAGAAACGATCTTCGGCAGACACATGCACAATGTTCAGACCAAAATGATCGCCAAACATGTCCATCACTTGCTCTGCTTCGTTCAAACGCAATAAACCGTTATCAACAAAAACACAGGTCAACTTGTCACCAATCGCACGGTGAATCAACATTGCCGTTACTGATGAATCCACACCACCAGACAGACCTAAAATAACCTCGTCATCACCCACTTGCTCTTTAATGCGCTCAATCGCGTCATCAATGATATTCGCGGCTGTCCACAGTTTTTCACAACCACATACGCCCATTACAAAGTTTTCAATAATACGTAAACCTTGACGTGTGTGTGTTACTTCAGGGTGGAACTGTACACCATAAAACTGCTTTTCTTCATTTGCCATCGCAGCAAATGGACAAGTTTCGGTTGATGCGACCGCAACGAAATCATGCGGGATTTCAATTACTTTATCCCCATGACTCATCCACACATCCAGCAAAGGCTGACCATCTTCAGCCAATGCATCTTCAATATTTTTAAAAAGTGTCGTCGCTTCTAACATTTTTACTTGAGCATAGCCAAATTCACGCTCATTTGAACCAGCAACTTTACCACCTAGCTGCTCGGCCATCGTTTGCATGCCGTAACAGATACCAAAAACAGGCACACCCGCTTCAAATACGTATTGTGGTGCACGTGGTGAATCCGCTTCTGTTACGCTTTCTGGACCACCGGACAAAATAATACCGTTAGGATTGAACTCACGAATGTCTGCTTCGTCAACATCCCATCCCCACAACTCACAATACACACCAATTTCACGAATACGACGTGCGATCAATTGCGTGTATTGTGAACCAAAATCCAAAATAAGAATGCGTTGCTCATGAATGTTTGTGGTGGTCATTAGTGAATCATCTCTTAATAAATGAACCGTGAAATGTGAAACATTTCACGTTAATTGGGTACAGAAAAGACCGCTTTTACTCGAATAAAAGCGGTAATTTGCATAAAAATAGACTTAACCTAAACGGTAATTTGGTGCTTCTTTGGTAATGGTCACATCATGAACGTGTGACTCTTGCATACCAGCACCAGAGATACGGACAAACTCGGCTTTAGTGCGTAGATCTTCAATCGTTGCTGAACCGGTCAAGCCCATGCTTGAGCGCAAACCACCCATCTGCTGATGAATAATTTCTTTGAGCAAACCTTTGTAAGCCACACGACCTTCGATGCCTTCTGGCACTAACTTATCCGCAGCATTATCTGATTGGAAATAGCGATCAGAAGAACCTTGAGACATCGCACCTAATGAGCCCATGCCACGGTAAGACTTATAAGAACGACCTTGGTACAGTTCAACTTCACCCGGTGCTTCTTCCGTACCAGCAAACATAGAGCCGACCATCACACAAGATGCGCCTGCGGCAATGGCTTTACATAAATCACCAGAGAAACGAATACCACCATCCGCAATAACAGGAATATCATATTGATCCGCAACAGAAACTGCATTTGAAATTGCGGTTAATTGTGGAACACCCACACCGGTTACGATACGAGTCGTACAGATAGAACCAGGGCCGATGCCTACTTTGACAGCATTGACGCCAGCTTCAATCAAAGCACGCGCCCCTTCAGCTGTCGCTACATTACCGCCGACAATTTGTAAATTCGGGTATGCTGCACGAGTTTCGCGAATGCGCTGTAACACACCTTCAGAGTGACCGTGAGATGAGTCAATTAATAAAACATCAACGCCCGCTTCAACCAAGGCTTTTACGCGTTGCTCATTACCAGCGCCCGCACCAATTGCAGCGCCTACACGTAAACGACCTAACTCGTCTTTACATGCATTTGGCTTACGTTCCGCTTTTTGGAAATCTTTTGCTGTGATCATGCCGTATAAACAGAAATTGTCATCGACAACCAATACTTTTTCCACGCGATGGGCTTGCATCACAGATTCGACTTTCTCACGGCTTGCGCCGACTTCAACAGAAGCCAAACGTGATTTCGGTGTCATCACTTCATCAACACGCATCGAGAGGTCTGTTACAAAGCGCACATCACGGCCTGTAATGATACCGACAAGAGCACGGTTATCATCAATAACAGGGAAACCCGCAAAACCATGGTCTAGTGTTAATTGTTTAACGTCCGCAATAGTTTGGTAAGGCTTAACGCACACAGGTTCAAAAACGATACCCGCTTCAAACTTTTTCACCATACGAACTTGAGCTGCTTGTTGCTCAATAGACATGTTTTTATGGATAAAACCAATACCACCCTCTTGAGCCAATGCAATGGCAAGACGGCCTTCCGTTACGGTGTCCATAGACGCCGATAACATCGGAATATTTAGGTCAATAGTAGAGGTTAAACGAGTGCGCAGATCGGCAGTGTTTGGGAGCACTGTGGAATGTGCTGGAACGAGCAGAACATCATCGAAAGTTAATGCTTCTTGTTTGATTCTTAACATTGCAATATCTCACACCGTGTCGGGGTTATTTAAGATGGATAAAATATTGCGAATGGATTATACGCAGCAAGCAAACGATTGGCTAGTGGTTTTTTAGTCTTTTTATTGACACTTCACACTCGAAATGTAACATATTTCAACAATTCATTATGATACTCACATTCAATGAGATACTGATCACAATAGTTTTTAATCGTATTTCATTGCATTAAAAATAGGACTTTTTGTGGCTCAATTTAATGGGACACCGTCCCCAAAACAACGCATTTATACCGTCTCAAATTTAAATTCTGCTGCACGGGTTTTATTAGAAAATGAGTTAGGTTTAATTTGGCTTATTGGTGAGCTTTCTAACGTTTCTATGCCAGTGTCTGGTCATTGGTATTTCAGCCTCAAAGACAGTCAATCCCAAGTAAAATGCGCGATGTTTCGAGGCAATAACCGCACCGTCACATTTAAACCCAGTAATGGTCAACAGGTGATATTAAAAGCTCGTGTCTCTTTGTACGAACCTCGTGGTGATTATCAACTTATCGTCGAAAATTTATTGCCTGAAGGTGAGGGTAAATTACAACAAGAATTTGAAACAAGAAAACTGCAATTAGCCGCAGAAGGTCTCTTCAGCCAACAACGAAAACGCCCATTGCCGATAAATCCCAAATGTGTCGGTATCATCACGTCACAAACAGGCGCTGCATTGCACGATATTCTGCAAATATTAAAACGTCGTGATCCCAGCTTACCCATCATTATTTATCCCACTCAAGTTCAGGGAAAACAGGCTTCAATTAGCATTGCTCAAGCGATTGCTCGTGCAAACGTACGATTAGAATGTGATGTCTTAATCGTAGGACGTGGTGGCGGCAGTTTAGAGGATTTATGGGCATTTAATGAAGACATTGTTGCACGCACAATTGCAGCCAGTACTTTACCTATCATTAGTGCTGTTGGGCATGAAGTTGACGTGACGATTGCTGATTTTGTTGCCGATGTTCGTGCCCCAACGCCATCTGCAGCGGCCGAGTTAGTCAGTCGAGATCATTCTCAACAAAGCCAACTGTTAGCTCATTCAATGACATTATTAAGCCATAGCATGGAGCGCTGGTTATCTTCCCAACAAGTTCAATTAACAACATTAGAACGACGCTTGGAACGCCAACACCCCCAAATGCAATTGCAACGTCAACAACAACAGCTAGACGATAGTGAGCGAACTTTATCTTCCATCGTACAACACCAACTTAATCAGCATAAAGCTCTGCTACATAACCTAATTCAGCGATTATTACTTTCTAGCCCACAGCGATATATTCTGAATAGCGAACAATATTTACAAGATCTTAAACAGCGATTGCGTCATGGCATCACGCAGCAACAAACAAAATCTCATCATAATTGGGCCATGAAAACAGAGAAACTGCATAACGTTAGTCCACTCGCAACACTGCAAAGAGGCTATTCCATCACTGAGAGTGAAAGTGGGAAAAATATACAATTTACAAATGATGTGAAATCAGGCGATCGAATTCAAACACAAGTCAATGACGGTGTCTTTTATTCTATCATCGAGTAATTTACAGAATAAAACTCTGAAATTTATTTTCAATACGAGATTTTGACTTTAGCTCATTACACGTATTGCACCAGTAGCTTGCCGCACCACACGCCTGTAATTTTTCTAAAAGCTGATGACAATCTGGACACAGTGCAAGTTTATGCCACGCACTTTGGCAAAATTCGCACTGATACTCACTGTTTTTTTGCCATAGCAAGGCATTATTGCATTCTGGACATCGATTTTGATCCATTATTATTCTCACGTGCCTTTTCTTTAGCTCAACTAACTCATTAGTCTAAAGCCCCTGAATTTATCCTATAAAATAACGAATAAAAGAAATAAACACCATTTTTTACTGACCTTTCTCAAGCATAAAGCAAGCATATGATCACAAACCAATTGGATGAGTGACCCCAAAATCCTTAATGAGCAGCGATCAGCCAGCTATAGCACATTTATCAATACTAGTTCCGAAAGCATAAGTTACATATTCTGCATTTGGATTTTTAAAAGGATATTATCCTGTTTAATTTAAATAAAACAAATCTTACAGAATAAAATAAAATAAGCTTTTTCAAGAAAACTCATTCTATTTTTCTAATTTTATTTAATACAAATATAAAAAAACCCAGCCTAAAAGCTGGGTCTCATCACATTGCTTATCAATTTACCGACGCACTAATTTTACTTACGATTAGTTAATGCTGACGTTAAACGTTTGCGTTGACGCTCTTGAGAAGCGGTCAGTTTTTTCTTCTGAACTTCAAATGGGTTTTCACTATTCTGGAATTGAATTCGAATCGGTGTACCCATCATCTCTAATGATTTTCGGTAATAATTCATCAAATAACGCTTATAAGAACCCGGAAGTGCTTTTACTTGGTTACCGTGAATGACAATGATTGGTGGATTATAGCCACCAGCGTGAGCGTATTTCAATTTCACACGACGACCTTGAATCATTGGTGGCTGGTGATCGTCTTGCGCCATTTGCATAATACGGGTCAACAACGAGGTGCTGATACGCTTAGTCGCCGATTGGTAAGCTTCTTGGACAGATTCAAATAAATGACCAACGCCCGTACCGTGTAATGCTGAGATAAAGTGCAAACGCGCAAAATCAACAAAACCTAAACGACGATCAAGCTCTGTTTTTACACGCTCTTTAACATCATTGTCCAAACCATCCCACTTGTTTACCGCAATAACAATCGAACGACCGGAGTTCAATGCAAAGCCTAACAAGCTTAAATCTTGGTCTGAAATATTTTCACGCGCATCAATCACTAACAAAACAACGTTAGCATTTTCAACGGCTTTCAAAGTTTGAATAACAGAAAACTTCTCAACCACTTGATGCATGTTTTTACGACGACGAACACCTGCAGTATCAATCAAAACATATTCTCGACCATCACGCTCCATCGGAATATAGATAGAGTCACGTGTGGTTCCTGGCATGTCATATACAACGACACGTTTTTCACCCAGAATACGGTTCGTAAGTGTTGATTTACCAACGTTTGGTCGACCAATGATCGCCATTTTAATCGGTTGAGCTTGTAGACGCTTATAAGCCTCTTCAGCATCTTGCTCTGATAAATCCGCTTTTTCGATAGCTTCAACTGAATTTAATTCATCAAAGTTAGTAATTGGATTACCGTCTTCATCAAACATAATTTCTTGTTGCTGAAGTTTTTCAACAAATGGTGCTAAAGCGCGAGCCATCAAAGAAGTGACACCACGGTTTTGTGATGCGGCAATTTGATAAATTTCGTCAGCGCCTAATTTCCAAAATTCAGAACAAGCAGCATCCGGATCCAAACCATCGACTTTGTTTACGACAAGGAAAGAAGGTTTATTACGCGTACGTAAATGCTCGGCAATCGCTTCATCCGCAGCAGTCAGACCAGCACGACCATCCACTAAAAATAAAACCACATCCGCTTCTTCAATCGCCATTAAGGATTGAGCAGCCATCTCTGTTTCAACGCCGTTTTCTGTGCCATCAATACCACCAGTATCAATAACAATGAATTCATTTTCTTCGAATTCGGCTCTTCCGTACTTACGATCCCTTGTTAAGCCAGGAAAATCTGCAACCAACGCATCCCTTGTGCGCGTGAGACGGTTAAACAGTGTCGATTTACCCACATTTGGGCGCCCGACGAGGGCAACAACAGGAATCATAAGTACCTCTTATTTGTTATGTATCGACTGAACATAAATTCCGCCTTTTTGTCTCTCGTGATCCGCCACGTTTACGACAATAATTTAGGAATGAATCGACGGATATACCCGTCTGTAAATATAACGGCTCCTAACTGCATTCACAGTAGGAGCCGTTGTTTGCGAACCTGCAGTATACCAAACTAATTATGGCATTTGCATTTTGTTCACTTCACCATTACGTGTAATCACTAAATAGCTGCCGTCTTGCAAGACAACGGGGGGAATACTAAAGCCACTGCTATTGATTTCTTCTTGAGCCGTGAGTTTGCCCGTTTCAGGATTCAACCAGTGTAAGTAACCTTCACCATCGCCTACGACTAACTTGCCATCAATCCAAGTCGGAGCCGTCACACGACGATATTGCAATTGTGAGTTTTCCCATAATTGCTGACCTGTTTCCGCATTTACGGCAACAATATGTCCTTTCGCAGTAACTAAGAACAACACATTGTTATGGAATGCCATATTATTAATAGAAGAGTAAGGTTTCTTCCAGATAACATCGCCCGATCGAGCATTAATGGCTTCCAAATTCCCGTTGTAACCAACCGCAAATAAAATGTCACCAACGGCAATCGGAGTGGCATTAACATCCACTAAACGTGCCATTTCAGTTGCACCTTTCGGCACTGAAATCTGCTCTTGCCAGATTAACTGACCACTATTAATAATAGCACCGGATAAACGACCGTTTGGTTGCCCCCAGAAAACGCCATCAGAAATGCCAACGGGAGAGCTATTACCACGAATCGTCAAACTTGGCACATCACTGCTAATCGTCCACTTACTGGTACCATCATTCGCATCTAATGCTTCAAGAATGCCACGGCTGGTATTAACGACCACTAAGTTTTGTTCAACCAATGGCTTGCTCAATACTGTACCAATGACTGGAGCATTCCAGATCACTTTGCCCGTTTCAGCATCCAAAGAAATCACACGGGCGTTACCTGTACCTATGTATAACTTACCATAAGCCAGTGTGATACCACCTTCAAGTTTGGCAATGACATCCTTTTTTTCAAGATTGGTTTGCCATAACACTTTACCTGTTGCTGGATCGAGCGCTTCGACTAATCCATCACGATCAGCGACAAACACTTTACCGTATCCAACCGCAGGCGTTAGACGGGAATAGTAACTTCCAATCCCATTACCTACTTGGTGGCTCCAATCTACTTTTGGCGTAAATGTATTCTGAACAACGGGTAAAGGAGCCATATGGATCACGGCTTCCTCGCTTGCACAGCCTGACAATACGCTGACAGCAATCGCTACAGACAAAGCACGCTTTAACATTTTTTGCATTCTGATTCTGCCTTTACTTCGCTTGAGCTAAGTTATCCAACTTTAATTGTAAGGTTGGTGAGCCACCTAACTGCTGAGCCTTTATGTACGCTTCACGCGCTTTAGCGACATTGCCTTGCTCAACCAGAACATCACCGCGTAATTCGTCGACTTGTCCCTGCCAACCTTGCGCTGAAACTTGGCTTAAAGTGGTTAACGCTTGATCATAGTGATCTTGTTGCGCAAGAATTCGAGCCAAACGAGTTTGTGCTAATGGCAACAAGGTGTCGTCTGTGGTGTGTTTTGTTATCCATTGCAACTGAGCCACGGCAGCGTCAAAATCCCCTTTTTCCACTTGTGTTTTGGCAAGTTGTAACGCCGCTAGCACGGAATATTGGCTATCAGAATTATTATTAATAAAGGCTTGGGTTTCAGCAATGGCATTCGCTTGACCACTTTCTAAGCCCGTTATTACTTGTGAGTAAGAGTCGGATGCTTCGATTTTTTGAGTCTGTGTGTGATCTTCGTAATAACGCCATGCGACCAGCGCACCTAAACCAATAATGACACCAATAACAACGGCTTTTCCGTTGCTTTTCCACCATGATTTAATGGCTTCAACCTGTTGTTCTTCTGAGCTATAGACGTCCACGTTTTGCCTTCTCCTAAATCAAATCGGCCAATTTTGCTGTCACTTCATCCTGTGACACGGTCATTTGTTCGCCACCACGCAAATCTTTGATCACTACTTGTTGTTGTGCTAATTCATTTTCACCCAATACAAGTGCGATTGCAGCACCTACATTGTCAGCGCGCTTGAATTGCTTTTTGAAGTTACCACCACCAAAGTGGCTCATGATACGTAAGTCAGGTAACTCTGAACGTAATGTTTCAGCCAGTTTCATGCCAGCCATCATGGTACCTTCGCCCATGGTCACCACATACACATCGACAGAACGACGTACATCAGTTAACTCTAACGTTTCCATTAGTAAGACCAAACGCTCAATGCCCATAGCAAAACCAACCGCTGGCGTATTTTTACCACCCAATTGCTCTACTAAGCCATCATAACGACCGCCACCACACACAGTACCTTGAGCACCTAAGCTCTCTGTTACCCATTCAAATACGGTGCGGTTATAATAATCTAAGCCACGAACCAAACGCTCATTCACTTGATAATCGATGCCCGCAGCATCCAACAATTCGCACAAACCCGCAAAGTGTTCTTTTGATTCATCATCCAAATAATCGGACAATTTTGGCGCATCAACCAGAATTTCTTGAATCGCTGCATTTTTGGTGTCTAAAACACGCAATGGATTGGTGTACATACGACGCTTACAATCTTCGTCTAATACATCCATATGTTGCTCTAAAAACGCTACTAAAGCCGTACGGTAATTTGCACGCGCTTCTAATGAACCGATAGAGTTTAATTCTAAACGTACGTGATTATGAATGCCCAACTCACGCCACATACGTGCGGTCATCATGATCAATTCAGCATCCACATCAGGACCATTTAAACCAAACACTTCCACGCCGACTTGGTGAAATTGACGGTAACGGCCTTTTTGTGGGCGTTCATGACGGAACATTGGGCCCATGTACCATAAACGTTGTTCTTGGTTGTACAATAAACCGTTTTCGATACCAGCACGAACACAACCTGCTGTACCTTCTGGACGTAAGCTTAAACTTTCACCATTACGATCTTCAAACGTGTACATCTCTTTTTCAACAACATCGGTCACTTCACCAATCGCGCGCTTGAACAGATGCGTTACTTCAACGATTGGCATACGGACTTCATTATAACCGTATGCACTGACCACATGTTTAATGATGCCTTCCACTTTTTGCCACAGTGGAGATTGGGTTGGTAGGCAGTCGTTCATGCCTCGAATTGCTTGAATTTGTTTCGCCACGTTAATTCTCGTTAACCGATGTGAATTGAATGAGTTTGAATATAATGGTTATCAGCACAATAGGGAACCGTACCTGTGTATAACAGGCACGATTTTACGGTTATTTGTCTAACTGCTGAACATTGATGCGGTTATTTTGATCCATCATTGCCACTTTAGAACGAATACGCTGTTCTAACTGATTGATCATGTCTTCGTTATCAAGACGTTCTTTTTGACGAATACCGTCTTCATAAAATGCACTTTTACGATTACTGCCCGCAATTCCTAAATGAGACACTTCCGCCTCACCTGGACCATTGACGACACAACCAATAATAGAAACGTCCATTGGAGTTACAATGTCCTCCAAACGCTGCTCTAACGCATTCACCGTACCAATCACATCAAACTCTTGACGAGAACAGGTTGGGCAAGCAATGAAATTGATACCACGAGAACGAATGCGCAACGATTTCAAGATATCAAAGCCAACTTTGATTTCTTCAATAGGATCGGCCGCTAATGAAATACGCAAAGTATCACCAATGCCTTCCGCTAATAGCATACCTAAACCCACTGCGGATTTTACAGAACCAGCACGTGCGCCACCTGCTTCTGTAATCCCTAAATGCAAAGGCTGATCAATTTGTTTTGCTAATAAACGATATGACTCGACAGCAAGAAACACATCAGACGCTTTTACACTCACTTTGAATTGATCAAAGTTTAAACGATCCAAAATATCCACATGACGCATAGCAGATTCTAATAATGCTTGTGGTGTCGGCTCACCGTATTTTTGCTGAATCTCTTTTTCTAATGAACCACCGTTTACGCCGATACGAATCGGGATGTTATGATCACGAGCACAATCCACGACGGAGCGAATACGATCTTCGCGTCCAATATTTCCTGGATTAATACGCAAACAGTCCACACCATACTCAGCAACTTGCAGCGCAATACGGTAATCAAAATGAATGTCAGCAATCAAAGGCACTGACACTTGTTGTTTGATCAATTTAAACGCTTCCGCCGCGTCCATGGTTGGAACAGAGACACGAACAATATCCGCTCCGACTTTCTCTAATGCACGAATTTGTGCCACAGTCGCATCAACATCAGTGGTACGAGTGTTTGTCATGGATTGAACGGCAATGGGCGCACCATCGCCAATTGGCACGTTACCAACGTAAATTCGAGTGGATTTACGACGTTTAATTGGAGATTCATTATGCATTACGAGTACTCTGTTACTGAGGCCATTTAAATCGAGCGACTTTGCCCTTTCGATAGCGAGTCAAATCTACAGGCTCACCTTTGTAGCTCATTTTAACAACTACTGGCGCACCAAGCACGATCTTAAATGGTCCATCCCCATTTACACTCACCACATCCCCCGCTTTTTTCAAGCCAGCTTCTAATTTACGGCCTTTTAGATCACGAACTTCAACCCAACAATCACCAGAGAATGTCATCGCAATATCCGATGTTAAAATGGTTTTCTCTGGGCTCTTATTCGTGTTCGATGGCGAAGATAAACCTTCTGAAAGGGCTTGATTCAAATTTTGAGGGGTTTCAGCCATCGCTAAAGTTGCGGGAGCACCACTGTCATTAAGGGATGCTGTTTTTGGTGGAGCCAGCGACAAATTTGACGCTAACTCAGATGATTGCTCTGATAAATGTGTACTATCTAAACCTTTTACTTTGCCTGATTTTTCAACTACTTGAACGTTATCTTGATGTGTGACCGATGCAACGACTTCCGTTAATGGTACTGAGGCTGTTGATTCGATTGGCGCCTTTGGATCAAGCGCTGTAAGCGCTATCGGATCAATGGGTGCAGAATGCAATTGTGTATTTTGCCACCACCATGTACCACTGAGCCCAACGATGATCAAACCCACAACCCACGTCAATTTCATTATATTGTTGTCGTGTGCCTCTCGCTTAGTTCGTTTAGAAAAACTTTGCATTTCAATATCTTGCTGCTGAGCTTTTCCTAATACATCCAGCTGATTCAGTACATCAAATTCATTTAATCCAACGTATTTGGCATAAGATCGAACATAACCACGAATAAAGGTCGCAATCGCATCCCCCTCAAAGTGATTATTTTCAATATCTTCAATAATGCTTAATCGCAAGCGTAACCGATTCGCAATATCAGACATGGAATACCCTAACTCTTCACGAGCTTTACGCAAGGTATCACCAGGCAGTGGAACTTCTTGTACGAGCGACTTTTCGTTATCTTCATTCATCATGGGCTACAACATCTAGTCAGGTTGGGCATTAGGAAAACGAGTGTTTAATTCATTCTCATAACGAACAACGTCAGTGGGTCGTCCAGCACGGGTTTCGAGTTGAATTAATAAGGCCAAACTTTGTGGCTGATACCCATAGCGTTTATTGTATTTAAACAAACGCTGACGAGCTTCTGACAAGAGATTAGCTTGAATATCCAGTTCAGATAATTTCAACATCGATTTGGTGCGGTACGGTTCATGAGACAATGCTTTATTAAAATAGACACGAGCTTGTATTACGTCCTCCTTTTTGAGGCTACATAACCCTGCATTTTCGTAACTCGCTGAAACCAAATAATAATAAGGCTGTTTTACGGCTAAATCAAAGGACGATAATGCCTCATCATAGCGCTGTTGACTGCACAAAAAGACACCAAAGTTATTGTGTACATCGCCATTTTTGGGTGAATCAATTACTGCACGCTGATACATTTTTTCGGCAGCGTCCATTTCACCAACCGTCTGATAATAATACGCCATGGCATTTTGGGCACGGTAATAATTCGGGGTATAACGCAATGCAATATCGAGATTTTCTCGCGCTCGATCGTATTTCTCTTGATTAATGTAATTCAGACCAAGAGCAATACGTGCTTCAGAGGCTTCGGTAGGATCAAATTGAGTTTGAGGCGCATCAGTGACAGTGACACAGCCAGACATCATGAGGGTAACAAGAAAGATCGCACAATATTTTGAAGTAGAAGAGATCATACGGTTTCTTACATCCTTGTAAGCGTGATCAGCGATCATCGTAATTAATGAGATTTTACATAATAGTAATCATAACGGTGAATACAATAACGAAGCCATCGTGGCTTCGCTATTTCATGAATATTCTCTCAGTTTTATACCGCTTTTACCGCAATATCACCGATTTGATTCGCTTTTGCTTGTGTTCGCTTAGTACGGTCAATTACATCACCAACCAATTGCCCACATGCTGCATCAATATCATCACCACGTGTTTTACGAACCGTGACCGTAAAATCGTATTCCATTAATGTTTTCATAAAACGATCGATACGAGAATTACTTGGCTTTTTATAAGGCGAGCCTGGGTACGGGTTAAATGGGATCAAATTGATTTTTGACGGTGTATTTCTTAAGGTATGCGCTAATTGACGCGCGTGCTCCATATCGTCATTCACATGATCCAACAAAACGTACTCAACGGTCACTCGACCACGGTTTGCGTTTGATTGCTCAATATAACGACCCACCGTATCCAAGAAAAGTTCAATATTGTAACGATCATTGATTGGCATGATTGATGAACGCAAATCATCGACAGGTGCGTGCAATGAAATGGCCAATGCCACATCAATCTTACCGATCATCTGCTCAAGACCAGGAACAACACCGGATGTTGATACCGTGACACGACGCTTCGATAAACCAAATCCTAAGTCATCTAACATGATTTCCAAGGATGGCATCAGGTTTTTCATGTTCAATAATGGCTCACCCATTCCCATCATCACGATATTGGTAATAGGACGACGACCCGTTTCTTTCTGTAAGCCAATTTCTTTTGATGCACGCCAAATTTGACCCACAATCTCAGAAACTCGTAAATTGCGGTTAAAACCTTGTTGTGCCGTTGAACAAAATTTACACGCTAATGCACAACCAACCTGAGAAGACACACATAAAGTTGCGCGATCACCATCAGGAATGTAAACGGTTTCGACATCTTGATCACCAACACGCATCGCCCATTTAATGGTGCCATCTGAAGAGTGCTGTGCAACCGAGACCTCTGGTGCGTGAATTTCTGTGCGGCTTTTTAATTTTTCACGCAACTTTTTATTGATATTGGTCATTTGATCAAAGTCATCACAACCGAAATGGTAGATCCACTTCATGACTTGATCTGCTCGGAATGCTTTTTCATTCAACTCGGTGGCAAAGTATTCACGCAGCCCCTTGCGATCGAAATCCAGCAGATTGGTTTTGACGATGGTCATGTTGTAGCCTCACTCAGAAATAACAAATTTGATGCGGTACCCGATAATAAAAAGTCAGGGGCACACTTTAGGCGCGAAATTGTACAGACTTTATTAACTGCTTTCCACTGATGCCCATTGAGAGAGTGTAGATTTTAAATACAAAAAAAGAGAGCTTCTGCTCTCCTTAACTTACATTCAATGTCATTATTATTGCGTATCACGCTGACATAATTCGTCTTCACTGAAAAAGTAAGCAATTTCTCGTGCCGCAGATTCTGAGCTATCAGAGCCGTGCACAGAGTTATGACGCATACTTAATGCGTAATCCGCTCGCAATGTACCGCATTCTGCATCTTCTGGGTTCGTTTTTCCCATCAAAGTACGGTAACGATCAATCGCGGTTTCACTTTCTAAGACTTGCACAACGACCGGGCCAGACATCATGTAGTTCACTAAGTCATGGAAAAAAGGCTTTCCTTCATGCTCAGCGTAAAATCCCATGGCTTGCTGCTCGGTTAAACGTACCATTTTCATGGCTATCACTTGAAAACCAGCTTGTTCAATGCGTTGTTCAATCGCACCGATTAAATTGCGCTTTACTGCATCCGGTTTAATGATGGATAGGGTTTTCTCAATTGTCATTATGATTCTCCTTGGTTGTTACTTTTCTCGTTAACTGTCTTGAAAAAAGGGCAATCCCTCATTGCCCTTTTTCTTCAACTTAAGACAGTAATAAAGCGGCGATGTTTGCAACTCCTAATCCTGTTGCGCCAGCCGCCCAACGTGCATCAGGATTATCGCGGAAACTGGCGGCTAAATCGAAATGGATCCAACGGCTTTGATTTTCATCAACAAAGCGAGATAAAAAACCTGCTGCGTTCGATGCACCACCCATACCACCACCTTTGACTGGACGGCTATTTGCAGTATCTGCATAATGCGATGGGCAATTTTGACTATGCCATTTTTCCATTGGTAATGGCCATGCTGGCTCATTAACCAATTCTGATAATTGTTGAGTTTTGCTTAACAACGCTTTATCCAATGAGAATAGCGCATTGTAATCTTCGCCCAGAGCCATCACAGCTGCGCCCGTTAAGGTTGCCGCATCAATGATTAAGGGTGCTTTCATTTCAGTCGCTGCGATCAAACCATCGGCCAATACCAAACGCCCCTCAGCATCGGTATTTACGATTTCGACACTCACGCCATTTTTATAACGCAGAATATCGCCCAACTTAAAGCCATTACCTGCAATCATATTTTCAGCGCAGCATAAAATTAATTTTACACGCTGCTTCAAACCTTGCTCGATAGCATAACCTAATGCCGCCGTCACGGTAGCGGCGCCACCCATGTCGTGCTTCATGGTAACCATACCTGGGCTGGATTTGATGCTGTAACCGCCTGAGTCAAACGTAATGCCTTTACCCACAAGACAAGCAAAGACCGGCGCATCGGCATTACCTGTTGGGTTGTAGTCCACTTCTAGCATCAGTGGCGCTCGTGTACTAGCACGGCCCACATTATGAATGCCAACCCAACCCTGAGTTAACAAATCATCACCCACGCAACGAGTGATGCTAATATGCTCACCCGCAATGTTGGTTAGGAAAGAAACGGCTTCATCCGCTAAACGCTCAGGATACAAATCTTCCGCTGGTGTATTGACGACGCGACGTAGCCACTCAACACTATGACGACGAGCATTTAGAAGCTCAATTTCATCTTCATCAACGGATGCCCACTGTAGTTCAACAGGCTTTTTCGTGTTAACGAAACCACAATAGAATGCCCATTGACGCTCATAGCTCCAACCTGCGCCTTCAAGACGCACATTTAATGCGCCTTGAGACTGAAGTTGACGAGCTGCTTGTTGAATACGACGTAATAAATACTCGCCTTGTAAATGAATAAGAACAGCCTCATCAGCGTAACTGATCAGTGCATCCTTACCCCAAGCGCTGTCATTCGTCGCGGTTGTTAATTGAACTGATAGCATGATGCAATCCTTATTTCGCACTTAATAGGTTCGCTAACGTGCGAACACCCATACCTGTTGCGCCAGTGCTCCATAAATCACTTGAGCTCTTACGGTAAGTACCGCTACAGTCTAAGTGCACCCAACCTTTTTTGTAATCCGCAACAAAGTAAGACAAGAAAGCAGCCGCTGTACTTGCACCCGGAGCAAAATCACCACCAGCAATGTTGGCTAAATCCGCAAAGCTTGATGGCATCATGTTACGGTGTTGTTCCGCCAATGGCAGTGGCCATAGACCTTCGTGCTCTTCTGCTGCCGCAATAAGCGCTTGCTGTGCCATGCTGTGATCAAAGCTGAATAATGCATGGTAATCATTACCTAATGCGTTTTTCGCTGCACCAGTTAAGGTTGCACAGTCAATGATCAACTCAGGATTTTGCTCGCTAGCGAAAATCAAGCCATCAGCAAGAACCAAACGACCTTCCGCATCGGTATTTAGAATTTCAACGGTCTTGCCATTCTTATAGGTGATCACATCACCCAACTTGAACGCATTACCTGAAACTAAGTTCTCAGCACAACATAAAATAAGCTTAATACGCTTTTGACAACCGCGTTGAATCGCCAATGCTAAACCGCCTGTTACCATGGCAGCTCCGCCCATATCGGCTTTCATTGATGACATACCAGCAGAAGGTTTTAAGCTATAACCGCCTGAATCAAAGGTGATGCCTTTACCCACTAAACAAGTGTGTACAGGTGCATCTTCTTTACCCGTTGGGTTGTAGTCTAATTGCAGCATTACAGGTGCGTTATGAGAGCCACGACCGACCGCATGCGTACCATTCCAACCTTGTTGAAGTAAATCATCGCCTTCGATAATTTGGTAAGTCACGTGTTGCGGTGCTAAAGACTGAATTAACTCAGCGGCACGCGTCGCTAATACAATCGGTGTCACTTCATCCGGTGACAAATTGATCATTTCACGCGTCCAATTCGTCGCCTTTAAGCGCGCCATTAGTTCCGCTTCTTCTTCAGCATCTAAATCAGACCAAGTCACTTGACCTGAGTTTTTCGCAGTACGGTAGCCTTGAATGAAAGCCCAGATGCTTTCAAGATCCCAAGACTCACCAGACAAAGTCACGTTTTTGATACCTTGAGCATCCAATTTACGACCAGCGCGCTGAATCGTTGTTAGTACATGATCATCGGTAACATGAATCGTTGCGCCTTGTGCAGCAAAAGACAAAAGCGCATTTTTTCCCCATTGCTGATCAGCGGCATCAGCAGACAAAAAGACAGTCATAGTGGCAGACATGGAAAACTCCTTAGAATTATTATTGGAACGCATCTGCATTGATATTGACAAACGGGTTAGTTTCGCTTGCCACTCTTTTAAAGGCACGATCTGGAAAAACCAGAAGATGTAACATTTAGTGAGATGATAGAAAAAATTGCAAGAAAAATCCCTTTTAAAAATAAAAAGCGGGCATAAATGCCCGCTTTTTTTCAATCTAAGGTAATTTACTCTTCCGCTTCTTCAATCCAGTGCATTTGAATCGCTTCTAATACACGCTCACTGCAATGAGCTGGATCATCATCAAAATCGGGTAAAGCCAACACCCATTCTCGCAAATCAGTAAACCGTAAGGTTGTTGGATCTAACTCTGGTTGAGCGTCGTACAATTCAATTGCAATGTCTCGTGAATCCGTCCACTTTAAGCTCATGAGTAATACCTCTATTAATGATTCTCTTTTGCTAAATTTAAGGTGTACTTTGGAATTTCAACCACTAAATCTTCATCTGCGACTTTTGCTTGGCAACCCAAACGAGACTCAGGATCCAATCCCCATGCTTTATCCAGCATGTCATCTTCTAGTTCGCTGCTTTCATCTAGAGAGTCAAACCCTTCGCGAATAATGACGTGACAGGTTGTACAAGCGCACGACTTTTCACACGCATGCTCAATTGCAATACCGTTACGTAATGCAACATCTAAAACGGTTTCACCCGCATTTGCTTCTAACACGGCACCTTCAGGGCACAAATCTTCATTGGGTAATATAACAATTCTTGGCATGATTAATTAAACCTCATCAATGGAATGACCAGCCAGTGCTTGACGGATGGATAAGTCCATACGACGTGAAGCAAATTCCTGACTCGCTTTGTCTGTTTTTTTAATGCCAGCTTCAATGGCACGTGGGTCATCACCATCACGTAACGCCACTAACTCCAACATAACTTGTTCTAATACTTGACGTTCGTCACTGGATAATAAGGTTTCACCATCTTGCGCTAACGCAGAAATCAAACCCTCAAGCACACGGTTTGCTTCCAACTTTTGCTCCGCTAATGCACGAGCATCTTTATCATCTTTTGCGTGTGTCATTGATTCACGAATCATGGTGGCAATTTCACCATCGCTTAAACCATAAGACGGTTTCACTTGAATCGACGATTGCACTTGGGTACTTTTTTCCATTGCAGTCACAGACAGTAATCCGTCGGCATCAACTTGATAAGTCACACGAATATGTGCAGCACCTGCAGCCATACTTGGGATACCTTTCAAAGAGAAACGGGCGAGTGAACGACAGTCTTCAACCATTTCACGCTCGCCTTGCACAATGTGTACAGACATGGCCGTTTGACCATCTTTGAAAGTCGTAAATTCTTGCGCTCGTGCAACAGGAATAGTGGTATTGCGAGGAATGATTTTCTCAACCATCCCACCCATGGTTTCAATGCCTAAAGATAAGGGAATCACATCTAATAGCAACATATCGCTATCAGGCTTATTGCCGACTAAAATATCTGCTTGAATGCCTGCACCAATGGCCACAACCTCATCAGGATTAATAGAGGTTAATGGTGTACGACCAAAATATTGCCCCACAAGATCACGCACCAATGGCACACGAGTGGATCCACCAACCATCACCACTTCTAAAACATCTTCTGTGGTTACATCTGCATCACGCAAAGCACGACGACATGCCAATAAGGTTTTATTGATGAGTGGCTGAATTAACGCATTGAACTCATCACGTGTGATACGTCCTTGCCAGTTCAAGACAGAGATATCGACTTCATTTTGATCACTCAATGCAATTTTAGTGTCTGACGCAATATCCAATAACTGGCGACGTTGTTGTAAGGTCAACGTTTCTTGAGGCTGAGCTTGTTCAATGATCCAATCTACCAAGCAATGATCAAAATCGTCACCACCAAGGGCAGAATCACCACCTGTTGCTAATACTTCAAAGACGCCTTTTGATAAGCGTAAAATGGAGACGTCAAACGTACCACCGCCCAAGTCGTATATGGCAATCACACCTTCTTGACCAGAATCTAAACCATAAGCAATCGCCGCCGCGGTTGGCTCATTAAGCAAACGCAAAACATTCAGATTTGCTAATTTTGCTGCATCTTTAGTGCCTGCACGTTGTGCATCATCAAAATAGGCAGGAACCGTAATAACAACGCCTTCTAATTCACCACCTAAGGTCTTTTGAGCGCGCTGAGCTAAGGATTTTAAAATTTCCGCAGAGACCTGAATCGGATTCACTAAACCCGAGGGCGTGTTAATCAATGGCAATCCATTGTCAGAAGTGTGCAGCTGATAAGGCAAATGAGGATAGCGCTGTTGGATATCCGTTAAGGCACGCCCCATCAAACGCTTCACTGAAAAAATGGTATTTTCAGGATCTGTTTGACCGTATAATTTTGCGTCATCACCGACAGTAATGGATTCGCCATAGTGGACAATCGACGGTAAAATCACACGATTTTGGTGATCCGTTAACGTTTCAGCAACGCCACTGCGTACCGCCGAAACGAGTGAATTTGTGGTACCCAAATCAATGCCGACCGCTAATCGATGTTGATGCGGTGCAGCACTTTGACCCGGTTCAGCAATCTGTAACAGTGCCATCATTTTTCCTGTTTAGTCGTAAGAGAAAACTCTAGTTTAAAAGCGTTTCTTCTAAACGCTCGATTTCATTACGTAGCTTATCAATAAACTTGAGTTTGCGCACAGAATCGGCCGCTTGCTCCCACTTTTCACTGCCTAAAAGTGCCATTAGATCCGTCAAATACGCTTGATAAGAAACAGTGACATTTTGCTCAAATATGATTAATTGCCCAGCAGGATCAGACGACTCTGAAATCGACTCTAATTGTTCGCGTAATTCCATCTGTTCCATTAAAAAGTTCATGTCTTTTAGGGTTTGTTGCTCACCCGCAATATCATGACCCACTTGCGCAAGCATATATTCGGCACGTGAAATCGGATGCTTTAACGTTTGAAATGCATCATTAATCTGCGCGGCTTTTTGCATTGCCATCATACGATCACGCTCAGAGGCGGTAGCAAAACTATCGGGATGAAAACGACGCTGCAATTCACGAAACTGATTAGAAAGAAGGCCGCCATCCAGCACAAACTGAAAAGGCAGCCCAAAAAGTTCAAAATGATTCATTGTTTTGATGTCTTTTGTCGATCAATCTGAATGTGACAAACACATTCAGATCAATGAAAATGAAAACGTGGTTTAAACGTTGAAACTCTCACCACAACCGCATTCACTGGATACATTTGGGTTGTTGAACTTAAAGCCTTCATTTAGCCCTTCTTTGGCAAAATCTAGCTCCGTTCCATCCAAGTAAACCAAACTTTTTGCATCTACAATGATATTGACACCATAGTATTCGAAAATTTGATCTTCTTCATTGAGGTCATCAACAAACTCAAGGACATAAGCCATTCCGGAACAGCCAGAAGTTCTCACTCCTAAGCGCAATCCAAGGCCTTTGCCACGATTCTCAAGAAAGGCGGCAACGCGACTTGCTGCCGCTTCTGTTACAGTAATGGCCATACTAACAACCCTCAGAAATTAATTATCGGTGTGTTTATTTTTGTAATCACTCACTGCGGCTTTAATCGCATCTTCTGCCAAAATAGAACAGTGAATTTTAACCGGCGGTAACTCAAGCTCTTCAGCAATGGCTGAATTCTTAATTGCAGCGGCTTCGTCAAGCGTCTTACCTTTCACCCATTCGGTGATTAATGAACTTGACGCAATTGCAGAGCCACAACCGTAAGTTTTGAATTTTGCGTCTTCGATAATGCCTTCATCAGAAACTTTAATTTGAAGCTTCATCACATCACCACAGGCTGGCGCGCCCACCATACCGCTACCGATATTCTTATCGTTTTGATCAAATGAACCAACATTACGTGGATTTTCATAGTGATCGATTACTTTTTCACTGTAAGCCATAATAACTACCTCGAATGTTGGAAAATTAGTGGCTAGCCCACTCTACTGTGTTCAAGTCTACGCCTTCTTTAAACATGTCCCATAGTGGAGACATTTCACGCAGTTTTTCGACAGCATTGCGCATTTGCGCAGCGGCGTAATCCACTTCTTCTTCCGTGGTAAAACGACCAAATGAGAAACGAATCGAACTATGAGCCAATTCATCATCCAAACCTAATGCACGCAATACGTACGATGGCTCTAAACTTGCGGAGGTACAGGCTGAGCCTGAGGAAACCGCTAAGTCTTTAATTGCCATTAACAGTGATTCGCCTTCAACAAACGCAAAACTTACGTTCAAGTTGTTAGGAACACGTTGTTCTAAATCACCATTAACACTGACTTCTTCGATGTCTTGGATACCAGCAAGAAAACGATTTCGCAACGCTAAAGCATGTTGACGATCTTGTTCCATTTCTTCTTTCGCAATACGTGCCGCTTCACCCATACCCACAATTTGATGAGTTGGTAATGTACCTGAACGCATTCCACGCTCATGACCACCGCCATGCATTTGCGCTTCTAAACGAATACGTGGTTTACGACGCACGTACAAAACACCGATACCTTTAGGTCCATACATTTTATGAGCAGATAATGAAATTAAGTCTACTTTCATCTCTTGTACGTCTAGTGGCACTTTACCCGCCGATTGTGCTGCATCAACATGGAAAAAAGTCTTATTTTCACGACATAATTCGCCAATAGCCGTAATATCTTGAACAACACCAATTTCATTATTAACGTGCATAATAGACACTAGTACGGTGTCTTCACGCATGGCATCACGGAGTTTTGCTAAATCAATCAAACCGTTTGATTCTGGCGATAAATACGTCACCTCAAAGCCTTCTCGCTCTAATTGACGACACGGATCCAAAACGGCTTTGTGTTCGGTCTTGCACGTAATAATGTGCTTACCTTTTTTCTCGTAAAAATGCGCAATACCTTTGATGGCTAAGTTATCTGACTCAGTTGCACCCGAAGTAAACACAATTTCACGAGGATCAGCGTTTAATAAATCAGCAATTTGCTCACGAGCCGTATCTACAGCTTCTTCTGCTTGCCAACCAAAACGGTGTGAACGTGACGCTGGGTTACCGAAACAGCCGTCCATTGTCATGTATTGCATCATTTTTTCTGCCACACGTGGATCGACAGGGCACGTTGCGGAATAATCTAAATAAATAGGTAATTTCATTTTTATCTCCGAAAAGACCAAGTTCTTTTCATCACTAAGAGCGAACATCAACACCAATTTGTTGGTTGTCATCGTGTGATGGTTTCTGACTCAATGACGCATTAGAAAAATCACCTTTCAAGATTTTGTCTTGTTGATCGGAGATCATTTTCACGTCATTGTCTTGCATCAACTCACCAAGAGTGATGTTATTTAAAAAACCACTGATTCGCGCACTCAAATCACACCACAGTGTGTGCGTTAAACAGCGGGTGCCACCTTGACAGTCGCCTTTTCCATGGCACCGAGTCGCATCAACTGACTCATCAACCGCCGCAATTACCATACCCACAGCAATTTTCTCCGGCTCATAACCCAGACGATAACCACCGCCTGGACCACGAACACTCGCAACCAATCCTGCTTTTCGTAAACGAGAGAACAGTTGCTCAAGATAAGAAAGTGAGATGCCTTGACGTTCAGAAATATCGGCCAATGGCACTGGGCTATCTTGGGAATGTAATGCGACATCCAACATCGCAGTTACTGCGTATCTTCCTTTTGAAGTCAATTTCATAACACACCGCTGCCACTCATAAATTTATCAACGAGTGTCTCATACCCGACTAAAACGGTCAAGTATTCACTTGACTCATTTACTCAAGTATTCATCGGATTTATTTCTCAGACTTTATGGTTGCTATTCTCTTCTCTACTGAAGATAAAATGCCCCGCAGAATGTTCAATTCCACTACCTCAGGACGCGCTCGTGTAAATAAACGGCGCAGCTTAGACATAATTGCACCTGGTTGCTGATGTGAAATGAAATGGGTCTCAGTTAAGACTTTTTCAAGATGTTGATAGAACAATTCCAATTCTTTTTCTTTTGGATAATCGCTCTTACTCACCGTTTGAGGGGTACTTTCCGCAGCAAGTGCTGCCATTCGGATTTCATAACTGATCGTTTGAACAGCCATCGCTAAATTTAATGAGCTATATTCTGGATTTGCAGGAATGTACACATGGCAATGACATTTTTGTAATTCTTCGTTGGTCAAGCCTGTCCGCTCTCGCCCAAATAAAATCGCAACAGGATGCTGAGTCGATTCTTGAATCGAACGAATACCACATTCTCTTGGATCCAACTGCGGCCACTCTAATGTACGAGATCTCGCACTGGAGCCAATCACTAAACCACAATCGGCAATCGCTTCATCAAGCGAGTTCACAATTTTTGCATTTTCAACAATATCAGCGGCACCTGCTGCCAATGCTATCGCTTGGTCGTCAATGTCACAGGTTGGAGCGACCAAAACCAATTGAGTCAATCCCATGACTTTCATGGCTCTTGCCGTTGATCCGATATTGCCTGAGTGTGACGTTCCAATTAAAACGACACTGATTTTGTCTAGCATGTTGTGAATCCTACCAATGTAATGAAAGCGAGCCGATTTTAGCACAAGGGAAAATAAAGTGTTGCAAACAAACCTCGTCTGTTTTTCTGATGATTAAAAAATCTCCACTTCCTTTTTTCGTTTCCTTTGATATACTCGCCGCCGCTTTAAATTGTTCTTTAACATCCGTTGGGAAGATCCTATGCATCCGATGCTAAACATTGCCATTCGCGCTGCGCGTAAGGCCGGTAACCACATCATCAAATCACTAGATAAGCCTGATAGCATTGAAGTTGCTAATAAAGGTAGTGATGTTGTTACAAATATCGAGAAAGAAGCCGAAGCGCTAATTATCGACATCATCTTAAAAGCTTACCCTGAGCATTGCATCATTGCGGCTGAGTCTGAAACGATTCAAAACCGTGATACCGAATGTCAGTGGATCATTGACCCTTTGGATGGCACCAAAAACTTCGTTCGTGGTTTACCTCACTACGCGATTTCTGTTGCACTGCGCATGCGTGGTCGTACTGAAGTTGCGGCAATTTACGATCCCGTTCGTAATGAATTATTCACAGCAACTCGTGGCTCTGGCGCTCAATTGAACAGCCAACGTATTCGTGTTTCTCAACCTCGTGATTTGAGTGGCACAATGCTAGCGACAGCAGTTCCTTCGAATGCAAAACAACACACTGAAAGCTTCATGAAAATTCAACAAGCTATGTTTGTTGAAGCCGATGATATGCGTCAGTCTGGTTGTCACGCGTTAGATTTCTGTTACCTAGCAGCGGGTCGTCTTGATGGTTTATTCAAAATCAACTTGAAAGCATGGGAAATGGTTGCTGGTGAGTTGATTGCTCGTGAAGCAGGTGCTATCTGTACTGATTTTACAGGCAACACTAATCACCTAACTTCTGGCAATGTTGTTGCTGGTAACGTGCGTGTTGTTAAGCCAATGCTAGCGAAAATCCGTGAAAACGGTAGCGAAGCATTAGCAAAATAATCTTTAATGATTATAAAAAAAGCCCCGTTTATCGGGGCTTTTTGCTGTCTAATACTCTGAATTTATACGTTAAAGCACTCGACCTTATTCTTAAGGTGTTGTATCAAATTCAGCCCCTTCTTTATCAACTTGGGGCGGCATTAGATGTTCTCTTGTAATACCAAATTTTAAAGCCAAAGCCGAAGCGACATAAATTGACGAATACGTACCCACCGTAATACCAATCAATAATGCCATAGCAAAACCTTGGATCATGGTTCCACCCTTTAAGAACAATGCGATAACAACAAATAATGTCGTACCAGATGTAATTAATGTTCGACTTAATGTTTGGTTAATCGATGCATTCATGACCTCTTGAGAATCACCTTTACGCATTTTTCGGAAATTTTCACGAATGCGATCATAAACGACAATCGTATCATTCAACGAATATCCAACAACGGTTAGTAACGCCGCAACAATGGTTAAATTCACTTCAATTTGTAGTAGTGAAAAAATACCAATGGTTAAGATGATATCGTGTGCTAGTGACAATACGGCACCTGCAGCTAAACGCCATTCAAAACGCATTGAAACGTAAAACAAAATACTGAATAAAGAAATAATGATGGCAATACCGCCAGCCTCTGCTAGTTCTTCTCCAACATTCGGTCCGACGAATTCAATACGACGGATCGTGACCTCATTGGTTGAATCGGTCATTAATGCACGCACAACCTGATCACCCAAGACTTCGCCTTTCACGCCTTCACGTGGCTGCAAACGAACCACGACATCACGAGCAGTACCAAAGTTTTGGACAATCGCATCATCAAATCCAGCTTTTTGTAACGATGTTCGTACCGCATTCAACTCTTGAGGGTGTTCAAAACTGACTTCAATCAGCGTTCCACCGGTAAAATCCAAGCCCCAATTCAACCACTTGGTTGAAATTACGCCAATGGATCCAATAATCAGTAAAATGGATAAACCAAATGCCAACTTTGACCAACGCATAAAGTCGACCATGGTATCCGCTTTCATTAATTGAAACATTTCAGCGTCTCCTTCCTTAGATCGACAGTTTTGCCAGATGTTTCTTACCACCATAGATCAGGTTAACCACGGCACGTGTACCAACTATTGCGGTAAACATCGAAGTTAAAATACCAATGGATAAAGTCACAGCGAAACCTTTAATGGCACCAGTACCAACTGCAAACAAAATAATCGCAGTAATCAACGTAGTAATATTGGCATCAGCAATGGTACTGAATGCGTTACTGTATCCCATGTTGATCGCTTGTTGTGGGCTGCGTCCTTCACGCATTTCCTCTCGAATTCTCTCGAAAATCAATACGTTTGCATCAATCGCCATACCAACTGTTAATACAATACCGGCAATACCAGGTAAGGTCATCGTTGCGCCTGGAATCATCGACATAATGCCAATGATCAACACTAAGTTCATCATCAGTGCTAGATTCGCAATCAAACCAAAACCACGATAATAAATCGCCGTGAAAATCATGACCGCAATCATGCCCCAAATACAGGCTTGAATTCCCATATCAATATTTTCTTGCCCCATTGATGGACCAATGGTGCGCTCTTCGATAATGGAAATCGGTGCGATCAAAGCACCGGCCCGCAATAATAATGCTAAATTGTGGGCCTCAGCAGCAGAGTCAATACCAGTAATGCGGAAATTACGCCCCAATGCACTTTGAATAGTGGCTTGGTTAATGACTTCTTCGTGCTTTTCTAAAATGACTCGATCATCAGCGTCACGTTTACCACTGTCTTTGTATTCAGTGAAAACCGTTGCCATCAATTTACCGATGTTCTCTTTCGAGAACGCGGTCATTTTACTGCCACCTTCACCATCCAAAGAAATGTTCACTTGTGGACGACCATACTCATCAGCACTGGAACTGGCATCAGTAATGTGAGCACCAGCCAAAATCACATGCTTCTTTAAGACAGCAATACGACCATCACGCGTATTCTTAATTTCACTATCACGCGGAACACGACCAGCCGCAGCAGCAGTAGGATCAACTTCATTATTAACTTCACGGAATTCCAGTGTCGCCGTGGCACCCAAAATTTCTTTTGCTCGAGCCGTGTCTTGAACCCCTGGAAGTTCAACAACGATACGGCTTGCACCTTGACGCTGAACTAAAGGTTCAGCTACGCCCAATTCATTGACACGATTACGCAAAATAGCAATATTTTGATCAACCGCATAATTTTGAATTTCACGTAAACGATCGTCACTGTATGACGCGGTCAGTGCATAGCGACCCCCCGTATTACTGGTAGTGAAATTCATATCAGGATGGAGTTTTTTCAGTGCGATTTTTGCGCTGTCTAATTGTTCTTCATTACGTAGATAAACGGTGACCGTGGAGTCTGTTTTAGAAAGGGTACGATAACGGATGCCGGCTTCACGGAGTTCAGTACGGAATGTGTCTTCTTGTTGCGCAAGCAGTTTTTCCATTGCTGCAGCCATGTCCACTTCCATTAAGAAATGCACACCACCACGTAAATCCAAACCCAGTTTCATTGGCGTGGCCCCAATATCAGATAACCAATCTGGGGTTGCTGGCGCAAGGTTTAAAGCAACAATGTATTGTTTGTCTAAAGCTTGACTTAAAATATCGCGTGCACTGATTTGAGTATCGGTATCTTTGAAACGAACCAGAATGCTGCCATTTTCAAGCGCAATAGATTGAGAGGGGATGTTATTGCGTTTTAGGTCTTCAGTGACGGTATCCAACAAATTTAAATCAACTGAGGCGCCACGCGCCCCAGTGATTTGAATAGCCGGATCTTCACCGTATATATTGGGAAGTGCATAAAGCAAACCGATGATAAACGCAAACATTACCATCAGGTTCTTCCATAAGGGATAACGGTTCAACAAGCGATGATCCTTCAAAGCTAATGTAAAACAAAATTACAGCGACTTCATTGTACCTTTTGGTAGTACAGCACTAACGAAGTCCTTTTTGATCGTTACTTCGGCAGTGTCGTTCAATGAAATCACAACATAATCCGATTCTGCAGATACTTTGGTGATTTTACCAACCAGACCACCATTAGTGAGTACTTCATCACCTTTACCCATCGCTGACATCAAGGTTTTGTGTGCTTTCACACGCTTTGCTTGTGGGCGATAGATCATGAAATAGAAAATAACAGCAAATAGACCCAGCATGATGAATAGCTGCATTGAACTGCCTTGTGATGCAGCCCCGTCAGTCGCGGCGTGCGCTTGAGAGAAAAAACTCATGTTACGTCCTCATGTAATAATAATATTAAGCATTATTTAATGGTGGTACTTCACGATTACGACGAGCGTAGAATTCATCTACAAATACATCGAATCGATCTTCTTCAATCGCCAAACGAATACTTTCCATCAAACGCTGGTAGTAACGTAGGTTATGAATCGTATTTAGGCGTGCGCCCAAAATTTCATTACATTTGTCTAAATGGTATAAATAAGCCTTAGAGTAATGACGACAAGTGTAACAGTCACAATGCGCATCTAGCGGTGTTGTGTCTGTTTTATGTACTGCATTACGGATCTTGATCACACCACCCGTGACAAATAAGTGTGCATTACGGGCATTACGTGTTGGCATCACACAGTCAAACATATCAATGCCACGACGAACACCTTCTACTAAATCTTCCGGTTTGCCAACACCCATTAAGTAACGAGGTTTGTCTTCCGGTAATTGCGGACAAGTATGCTCGAGAACTCGGTGCATATCTTCTTTTGGCTCACCAACCGCCAAACCGCCTACAGCGTAACCGTCAAAGCCAATTTTAGTCAAACCTGCGACTGAAACATCACGCAAATCTTCGTAAATACCACCTTGAACGATGCCAAATAGTGAATTTTTATTTTCTAACTTATCAAAATGATTGCGACTGCGTTGTGCCCAACGTAATGACATTTCCATTGATTTCTTCGCTTCGTCATGCGTCGCTGGGTATGGCGTACATTCGTCGAAAATCATCACAATGTCAGAACCTAAGTCTTTTTGAATCTCCATGGATTTTTCTGCATCCATGAAAATACGATCGCCATTGACTGGGTTACGGAAGTGCACGCCTTCTTCTGTGATTTTACGCATTTTACCCAAGCTGAATACTTGGAAACCACCTGAATCCGTCAGGATAGGACCTTGCCATTGCATGAAGTCGTGCAAGTCACCGTGCAACTTCATGACTTCTTGACCAGGGCGTAACCATAAGTGGAAAGTATTACCTAACAGGATTTGTGCGCCTGTCTCTTTCACTTCCTCTGGTGTCATGCCTTTCACTGTACCGTAAGTACCTACTGGCATGAAGGCAGGTGTCTCAACCGTACCACGTTCAAATTGCAAACGGCCACGACGAGCACGCCCTTGCGTTTTATCTAATTCAAATTTCACACAACCTCCAAACGTCAGAGAAACAATCTGACTTTCTTTATCCCACAAAATGAGGGATTAACAGACAAAAAACCAGAAGAACGGCTCTTCATGGACTTTTTGTACCTACATTGCTTTATTCTCACTCGCAAACAAAAGCCGTCAACAAGGACGGCTCTCTTCTACGATGACAAAATACTTACACCAAGTCTTGACGCGTAATGAACATCGCATCGCCATAGCTAAAGAAGCGATACTGATTTTTCACAGCTTCATCATACGCATTCATCGTATGATCGTATCCAGCAAATGCACTGACCAGCATAATTAATGTTGATTCAGGCAAGTGGAAATTGGTGATTAACGCATCTACAACTTGGAATTGGTAACCCGGATAGATGAAGATTTCAGTATCACCAAAAAATGGAACCAATGGTGTGCCATTTTTTAAGGCATCTTGTGCTGCACTTTCGAGTGAACGAACAGAAGTCGTGCCAACAGCAACCACTCGACCGCCATTAGCGCGAGTTGTGTTAATGGCATCGACAACCTCTTGAGACACTTCCACATATTCTGAGTGCATATGATGATCAAGAATGTCATCCACGCGTACTGGTTGGAAAGTACCCGCGCCCACATGCAAAGTCACAAACGCAAAATTTGCTCCTTTGGCTTTGATCGCATCCAATAGCAGTTGATCAAAATGCAAACCCGCTGTTGGAGCAGCGACTGCACCCGGTTTTGCATTATAAACGGTTTGATAACGCTCTTTATCCGCATCTTCGTCTGGACGATCAATATACGGTGGCAACGGCATATGCCCGACTTGCTCTAGAATTTCCAGTACGGTCAATTCGCTATTAAAACGAATTTCAAACAGAGTATCGTGACGGGCGACCATTTCCGCAGAAAATTCACCATTTTCACCCAATAATAACTCATTACCCGGTTTTGGCGATTTTGATGCACGAACGTGAGCGAGGATAGTTTTCTCATCCAATAAACGCTCCACCAGCACTTCCAATTTTCCGCCAGAGGCTTTATGACCAAATAAACGGGCTGGAATCACTCGGGTGTTATTAAACACCAACAAATCACCGGCATTAACCAAATCCAGAACGTCTTTAAATCCTTTGTGCGCTAACTCACCGGTATGCCCTGTTAATTGCAGCAAACGACTGGCAGTTCGCTCAGGTTGTGGGTAACGAGCGATCAACTCGTCAGGTAAGTCAAAATGAAAATCAGAAACTTGCATTGCTTTATGCCCTATATTACAGCAGGCGAGTAGTATAGGCTGCCTTGAAGCAATATCAAGAAAAGATCCACCAGACAAAAATTAGGGATTCAAAGTATGAGTACACGTTTTTGACGCCACACACCCACAATCACTAATAGACATAATAGAAATCCAGATAAAGAGCCCCCTTCTGGCTCTGGGACATCGTGAAAATCATCAAAAGGATTTCGTGAAAATTTTGATGCTGAAATAGACGCTAATTCGATCCCAGATACCGCTTCAATCCATGTTCGATAATCAGCAACTTGTGTATAAACGCCTGGATATTGTGGATCTGAACAACCGTAGCCAAAACTCACAATGCCCGCCAAACGCAATCCAAAGTCTCGATCATTAACTAAAACGGGATCTTGCCACACAAGTGGTCCACCAGAATCCCCAGTGCAAGTGTCTCTTTTCACTCCAACTTTAGGCGAAGTAGCACAGAGAATATGATATTGGTCAAACGCTAAAGGGGTATCTGACCATAATTCTTTGCAAGCACGATCGGGAACTCCACCTAATAATGTTTGACGTAATTGCGATGTGGTACTTTCTTGATTGTTTGCATTGGTTACCCCCCAGCCAGAAACTTGAAATATTTCTGGAATATCGCCAAATGGCACCCATTGATTTTCCAATTGATGATCCAAGCGCGTTTGTTGTTCATTATCCATAATGAGAATGGGTAATGCCCCCGCTTTTATGATCGGTGTGGCTAATTGAATAATAGCAATATCATGCGTTAACTCTGTACTATCAAACTTTGGATGGATAATCGTTTGAAAGACTTGCGTTGCCGAATTATCACTTGCCTGACGAGCTTGCGTAATCCCGAGCCATACCGAAACATTGTTGCTTAACACAACCCCTTCTTCTTCATCAACTAAACAATGCGCTGCCGTTAAAACCACATTCGATGAAATTAAAATACCACTACAACGATAATCTCGCTCCTCCCATGACATGGTGATATACACTTGCCACGGTACACCATTATTCGGCACAGCAACGCCACCAATCACTTTTGGCGTGATGTTGTATTGTTCAGCCATCACCTTTTGTGCTTGTACTGAGCTAGAGAAACACAGAAATACACCTAACCACCGAATAACTTTCCACATTGTCATCGAATTTCTTTTATCAAGAAATTCTAATAAGCAGCAAAAAAAATGCCGTTTTTCAAACAACAAAAAGAGCGACAATGCGCTCTTTTTTATTGCAATTTGCAGTATCTATTTTCAATTTACAATCAAAGATAATAGATAATCAAAATTGATCTTCTTCTGTTGAGCCTGTTAATGCCGTTACCGAAGACTGCCCACCCTGAATCACAGTGGTTACTCGGTCAAAATACCCCGTGCCCACTTCCTGCTGATGAGCAACAAAGGTGTAGCCTTTTTCGGCAGACTCAAATTCTGGGCGTTGTACTTTCTCAACATAATGGCGCATACCTTCACCTTGAGCATAGGCGTGCGCTAAATCAAACATGTTAAACCACATATTATGGATGCCTGCAAGAGTGATAAATTGGTACTTATACCCCATATCTGACAAGGCTTGTTGGAAAGAGGCAATGGTTTCCGCATCCAGATTTTTCTCCCAATTAAACGAAGGCGAACAGTTATACGCCAACAATTGATCAGGGTATTGAGCGTGAATTGCTTCCGCAAATTTACGGGCTTCTTCCAAGCAAGGTTTCGCTGTTTCACACCAGATTAAATCGGCATAAGGGGCATAAGCCAAACCTCGTGCAATGGCTTGATCAATACCAGCACGAACACGATAAAAACCTTCGGAGGTTCGCTCCCCAGTCACAAAATCAGCATCATACGGATCACAATCCGAGGTTAATAAATCGGCGGCATTCGCATCCGTTCGAGCAATCACTAATGTGGTTGTTCCTGCAACATCAGCGGCTAATCGTGCTGAAATCAACTTCTGAACCGCTTCTTGGGTCGGAACCAACACTTTTCCCCCCATATGACCGCACTTTTTAACTGACGCTAATTGATCCTCAAAATGCACACCAGCCGCACCGGATTGGATCATATTTCCCATCAACTCGTAGGCATTAAGTACGCCACCAAACCCCGCCTCAGCATCAGCCACAATCGGTAAAAAATAATCTATTCCTTCCTCTGGTGAGCCACCGGATGACCACTGAATTTGATCAGCACGCTGAAAGGCATTGTTGATACGCTTAACAACAGCTGGGACAGAATCGACAGGATACAATGATTGATCCGGATACATACTAGAAGCTGTGTTGTTATCCGCCGCGACTTGCCAACCGGATAAATAAATCGCCTCAATACCCGCTTTCGCTTGCTGTACCGCTTGCCCACCCGTTAGTGCACCCAGGCAATTCACATACCCTTTTTTGGCACCACCATTCACTAATTCCCATAGTTTATCAGCGCCTTTTTGAGCAATGGTTTGCTCTGGTATAAATGAACCACGAAGATTGACAACATCCTCTGCGCTGTAAGTACGTTTAACATGCTTCCAACGTGGATTTTCTGCCCAATCTTTCTCTATGCTCGCGATTTGTTGTTCTCTCGTCTGTGTCATAATTCGCATCCTTACTATTCATTACTGATGAAAGTTACTTGTTCATCATCCATTTCACTACGCCAAATGCTCATAACACGATAACGTCAAAAACTCACTCAACTCGGTACTGATCGTCAGATCTGTCATTAACTGAGCTGCTTCATCAAATCGTCCTTGCTCAAAGCGGGTTTCCCCTAGTTCGTGTTTTAGTACTTGCATCTCTTCGGCTAAAAACGTTTCAAATAATGTAGGCGTTACCAATTTACCATTACTCAACAACTGCTTATGTTGAATCCATTGCCAAATGGACGCCCTTGATATTTCTGCGGTGGCGGCGTCTTCCATTAGACCGTAAATCGGAACGCAACCTTGTCCCGAAATCCAAGCCTCTAAATATTGAACGGCGACACGAATGTTATGACGCATCCCGACTTCTGTACGCTCACCAGAACATGGAGCAAGCAATTGATCTGCAGTAATGTCTTCATCATCCAAGCGGTTAATATTCAATTGATTGGTTCTAGCCCCTAATACGGGATCAAAAACATTCAATGCAGCAGTTGCTAAACCCGGATGAGCAATCCATGTTCCATCGTGACCATTGTTGGCTTCAATTTGTTTGTCTTCAGTGATCTTTTGCAGAATTTCAGTGTTTTTTTGAGGGTCTTTATTTGGAATTAGGGCGGCCATTCCCCCCATTGCAAACGCACCACGACGATGACACGTTCGGATTAATAATCGAGAATACGCGTTTAAAAATGGCTGTCTCATCGTGACCGCTTGTCTATCAGGTAAAATACGGTCAGGGTGATTTTTGAACGTTTTAATGTAACTAAAAATGTAATCCCAGCGACCACAATTTAAGCCAACAATGTGCTCTTTTAGTGCAAATAGAATTTCATCCATTTCAAACACGGCTGGTAATGTTTCAATTAATACCGTGGCTTTAATGGTTCCCTGCGGTAAACCGTATTCTTTTTCTGTAAAAGAAAACACATCGCTCCACCATTTCGCCTCTTGATGAGATTGCAATTTGGGTAAATAAAAATATGGAGCACTGCCTTTATCTAAAAGTACTTGATAATTGTGATGAAAATATAAGGCAAAATCACACAAAGCGGCAGGAATCGCACGACCTTGATATTCAAGGTGCTTTTCAACTAAATGCAAACCACGTACACGACAAATTAAAACCGCAGGATCGGAAGATAATTGATACTGTTTTCCAGTTTCTGGGTGTGTAAATTCAATATTACCTTGGTTTGCATCCCGCAAGTTACGTTGGCCTTGAATGACCTCATCCCAAACCGGAGCAAAGGAATCTTCAAAATCTGCCATGAAAACTTTTACATTTGCATTCAGCGCATTAATCACCATTTTCCGATCCACAGGGCCGGTAATTTCAACACGCCGATCAAGCAAGTCTTTCGGTATTTCATCTACTTGCCATTCTTGCTCACGAATATGTGCAGTTTCTGGTAAAAAGTCTGGCAACATCCCTTGATCGATCCACGCCTGCTTTTGTACTCGAGCATTTAATCGCTGCTGTAATGGTTCAGCAAAATTCATTGTCAGCATCTCAATAAATCTCAACGCAAGTGGGGTCAAAATATCTTGATGATCTATCAAATTGGCACTATTCACGACCAAACTATCGTGATCTTGTACTGTGATCAGTTTATTCATATCACGTCACTCCCTGTGATTGCGATTGATAGAGTCATGCTTATTGGTATAGTCAAAACTCAGCAAAAAGGGAGAATAAATTTATGCCTAACGTCAAAATAAAAAATAAAAACATTTAAAATCAAATAATTACAAATTACGACAAAGATCGCATAATCAATATTTATTGATCACCGATCGTTATGTTTAGGAAGGCTCTCTTTCACAATGTCAGCCAATAAGGAAAACGTCATCGCTCGATTTGAACTTGGGCGCCAGACCAAGCCGATTTCTCGATAAGCAGGTTGCTTAGGAGGATCGAGTATCACCAAATCTAAGCCTTGTAGTAACCCGTGATCGATGGCCATCTGTGGAATAAAGGTCATGCCATTTCCATTTGCAATCATTTGAACCAAAGTATGTAAACTCGTGGCAGAAAAGGAATTAATTTTTTCAACGTGGGTCAAATGACAAGCCGATAATGCGTGATTCGTTAAACAGTGTTCTCGCTCTAAAAGGAAAAATGACGCATCGGGCAAGTTTTGATATTGCAGAGGAAAAGTCAGGTATTGTGCTTGACGAGAACTGATCACCAGCTTAAAAGGATCTTTTCCAACCAATAGACTTTTCATTCCTGAAATATCCGTTGGTAATGCCAAAATCAATACATCCATCTCCCCATTACGCAATGCAGTTAATAAATTATGGGTTGTATCTTCCCGCAGTAACACATGGAGTTTGGGGTAATTATCAGATAACACATTAATAAGGCTACCAAGTAAAAAAGGGGCAATGGTTGGAATGCAGCCAATTTTTAACTCCCCCTCCATGTCCCCATTTCGATCTTTGGTCAGTTCTAACAAATCTTGCGCTTTTGCCAATAACTCTCGAGCTTGAACTAAAAAGTCCTCCCCCATTGGCGTAAAAAAGAACGCTTTATTATCACGTTCTAATAATTGACAGCCAAGCTGTTCTTCTAGATTTTGAATCCCCGAACTGAGTGTTGATTGGCTAACAAAGCATCGTTTTGCGGCTTCACCAAAATGACGGGTTTCCGATAAGGTCACTAAATAATGTAATTGCTTTAAAGAAGGAAATTTATTCATCGATTTTTCCGATTATCTCAATCTATTTATTCCGCTTTTTCAATTTAACAAGTTCGCTATACTTTGTCGTGGATATTCAAGGAGTGGTGTTATTTACCACGAATAATTTTAAAACAAGGAGCTTTATTATGGTTTTAGTCGGTCGTTCTGCCCCTGATTTTACGTCTGCTGCGGTTCTTGGTAACGGTGAGATCGTTGATAATTTTAACTTTAAAGAATTCACACAAGGTAAAAAAGCCGTTTTGTTCTTTTACCCTCTTGATTTTACGTTTGTGTGCCCTTCTGAGTTAATCGCTTTTGATAAGCGTTTGGCCGATTTCCAAGCAAAAGGGGTTGAAGTGGTTGGTGTGTCAATCGATTCACAATTCTCTCATCATGCATGGCGTAAAACCTCTGTCGATAATGGCGGAATTGGTGACGTAAAATACCCATTGGTCGCGGATGTGAAGCACAGTATTTGCCAAGATTATGGCATTGAGCACCCTGAAGCAGGCGTGGCGTTTCGTGCCTCTTTCTTAATTGACGAAGATGGTGTTGTTCGTCATCAAGTGGTCAATGATTTGCCACTCGGTCGTAATATTGATGAAATGCTTCGTATGGTTGATGCCTTAAATTTCCATCTTGAAAATGGCGAAGTTTGTCCAGCTCAATGGGAAAAAGGTAAGGCTGGGATGGATGCGTCTCCAAAAGGGGTAGCGGCCTACTTATCTGAGCACACTGACGATCTATAATACGGATTATTATTTAGTTTTCGTTCCAAGTTTACGACCTCAAGAGAACGTGAACCATCAGTAATAGATTAATGAGGCTCTGACTATCGAGCCTTTTTTATTGATTCCTCTGTATTTATCGTCACCTTTCTGGCTATTTTTCTCAAATGTTATTGATCGATCACGGTCTTCCTTAACTTATTCACTACACTCAATTTTTATTTATGAGTAAAAAACCATGCTCAACCATATTGAAGTGTGTATCGATAATGCAGAATCGTTCAATTATGCCCAACAAGGTGGCGCAACCCGTATTGAATTGTGCAGTGCCTTATCGTTAGGTGGATTAACCCCTAGTGCTGGCTTAATGATGCAAGCGGGACGTTATTGTTGTTTGCCTGTTCATGCTTTAATTCGCCCTCGCCAAGGTGATTTTTTATTTAATGAGCAAGATGTTGAAATCATGCTGGCTGACATATTCCAAGCTAAGCTGTCAGGACTGCAAGGGGTCGTCATTGGCGCGTTAAATGCGGACGGATTAATCGATAAAGACATCACACGAAGTTTGATTAAAGAAGCAGGAAAAATGGACATCACTTTCCACCGCGCGATTGATCAATCCGTAGGCCTCTACGCAAATTTGGATACGATCATGGGGTTAGGCTGTTCGCGCCTTTTAACCTCAGGTCAAGCTTCAAGCGCCCTACTCGGCGCACAGACCATAAAAGATATGATTCACTATTGCCAATCACACTTAACAATCATGGCTGGGGCTGGGATCACAGGCGAGAATGCAGCGGAATTGATAAAAATAACCGGAGTGAAAGAAGTTCACTTGTCCGGAAAAACAACGCGTCCAAGCTTAATGTCTCTTTCCCATTCTGATATCAAAATGGGGATGCTCGATGATCATTTAATCCCCATTACCAATTCAGAATCAATTCGAGCAGTCAGCGAACTTTGTTATTAATTGGCTTTATTTGGGCTCGCCTGAGCCCAAAGTATTACAATAACCCTTTCACTTCATCTGCACTGGTATGGCGAATGTCTTTTCCCTTCACAAAATACATGATGTATTCGCAAATATTCTGACAACGATCCCCAACTCGCTCTATTGCACGCGCTGACCACATCACTTGTAAAACACTGGGAATAGAAGCTGGATCATCCATCATCTGTGTCATCAGTTGTCGAATAATTAATTCGTATTCTTTATCAATACGATCATCTTCTTGATACACCTCAACCGCCGCTTTCAAATCCATACGTGCGAACGCATCCAAAGTATCGTGTAACATTCGAATGGCATGCAAACCTAAAGACTCAAGAGACAACAATAAATGGTATTCTTTATTGCTAAAGTTCTCCAAAGCCACTTTGGCAATGCTTTCGGCAACATCACCAATACGCTCTAAATCGGTGATGGTTTTGATGATTGCGATAACCAGTCGTAGATCACTCGCGGTCGGCTGACGCTTGGCAATGATTCGAGTACAGGCCTCATCAATCGCCACTTCCATTGCATTCACTTTATGATCATCACGAATAACACGCTTTGCTAAATCAATATCTTGTTTATTCAATGCTTTGAGACCATCGGTTAATTGCTGCTCAACTAACCCACCCATCGCAAGGACATTTGTACGAATACTTTCTAATTCACTGTTAAATTGCCCTGAGATATGACGCCCTAAGTTTATTTTTCCCAACATAGACAACCTCTTAGCCGTAACGCCCTGTAATGTAATCTTCTGTCTGCTTTTTCATCGGAGTGGTAAATAAATCGTTGGTGCTGGCGTATTCAATTAACTCTCCCATGTATAAAAACGCCGTATTATCGGAAACTCGCGCCGCTTGCTGCATATTGTGTGTCACCATGATCACGGTGTAATGGTTTTTTAAATCATTAATCAGTTCTTCAATAGTCAGTGTCGAAATAGGATCCAGTGCCGATGTGGGTTCATCTAATAATAAAATTTCAGGCTCAATAGCAATGGCACGTGCAATGACCAATCGTTGCTGTTGCCCACCAGAGAGTCCAAATGCGCTTTCGTGCAATCGATCTTTTACTTCATCCCAAAGGGCTGCACCACGTAATGCACTTTCCGCACAATCGTCCAATTGACGACGTTGTTTCATACCTTGTAAGCGCAAACCATAAACCACATTTTCATAAATGGATTTTGGAAAGGGATTTGGACGTTGAAACACCATTCCGACTCGACGACGCAAAGCGGAAATATCAATACGCGGATCATAAATATTATGACCATGCAAAATGATTTCCCCATCAACTTGACAGCCACTAACGAGATCCGTCATGCGATTAATGCATTGCAATAATGTTGACTTCCCGCAACCTGATGGACCAATAAACGCCGTTACCTGCCCTTTGGCTATCTTCATATTAATGTCATTAAGCACTTTCTTTTCGCCGTAATGCAAATTCAAATGTTCAATAGACAAAGCGGTTTTGTTTTCTGGTAGCGCACTTAAATCAACAGGCTTTAACGTATCCAAACTGGCGTCAAAAGAAAACATGCTAATACTCCAATGACTGAAATTTATGCCGTAAATGATTACGAATACTGATCGCCGTTAAATTTAATCCAATAACCACGGTAATCAACAAAAAGGAAGTGGCATACACCAGTGGGCGCGCCGCTTCCACATTTGGGCTTTGAAAACCGACATCATAAATGTGATAGCCCAAGTGCATGAATTTGCGATCTAAATGAACAAAAGGGAAAATGTTATCAATCGGTAAGCTTGGTGCCATTTTCACGACCCCGACTAACATCAAAGGTGCAACCTCCCCCGCGGCTCGGGCGACTGCCAAAATAAGCCCTGTCATAATTGCGGGTGTCGCCATCGGCAGTATAATACGCCATAACGTTTCGGCTTGTGTCGCCCCTAATGCCATAGAGCCATGACGAACCGAAAGCGGAACACGAGATAAGCCTTCCTCAGTTGAAACGATCACAACAGGTAAAGTTAACATTGCCAACGTAAACGCCGACCACAATACGCCTGGTGTACCAAAAGTAGGAGTGGGTAAGCGATCAGGAAAAAACAAAGCATCAATATTACCGCCAACGCTGTACACAAAAAATCCCAACCCAAACACACCATAAACAATGGAGGGTACACCCGCCAAGTTCATTACTGCAATCCGAACCATCCGTGTTAACCAATTATTCTCTGCGTATTCGTGCAGATACACGGCAGCTAAAATACCAAATGGGGTCACAATAATGCTCATGATGATCACCATAAAAATGGTGCCGAAAATGGCAGGAAATACCCCACCAGCCGTATTGGACTCTCTTGGATTCTCAGTTACAAACTGAATAAAGCTCTGAATCCATTCGTGTAACTTACTCGACCACGATAAATTGTTCGGGTAGACCACATCAACGATATTCAATAGCGGTACGGCAACCACACCATGATTAGGCACTCTCACCATCAACGCATCTTGAGCCAGATTCTCTTTCCACGTTTGTGTTGATTCTTCTGATGATAAAGAGGAAGTAATTTTCGATTGTTGAGACACTAAACGATCACGTTCTTCTTGAATAAATTGCGTTTGCCAGTGTTCGCTTTCTTCTAATAAACCTGATAACTCACTCAATGGATGACGCTGCTGATTCATCATTATGTATTGTGGGTAACCGTATAATTTACCGTTACTTTTACGATCGATGACAGCAATGTTTCTTGCTATCGTTTGTTGTTGAATGTCATTCTGCAAAATACTCACAAAATCGAATCCGTTTAATTCTCGATTTCCCACTTTCACAACATATCGAGTTTCTTCCGATTGGGTTAAATCTGTGCGCTTCCCCGCTTGAATTAATTGTGTGGTTGGGATTTGTTGACGCTCATAAATTTCACCAATTAACTGACTCGTTTGCCCTTTGGCCTCAACCGTAAACTGATAAATTGGCGATGGCCAAAAATAACTTAACCCTTGCCAGCCAATTAACGAAATTAACCCCAAAACCATCACCAGACATAAACTGACGGATCCCGCTGTTAACCAAATCCACGGTGAGCCTGATTTAAACCAATGTTTTTTCATCATTATCATGAGAGTGACCGATATTTATCGCGCAAACGTTGGCGAATAACTTCTGCTAAGGTATTAAAAACAAAGGTGAATAAGAATAAAAAGAACGCGCCTAAAAAGAGCACACGATAATGCGCACTGCCAACGTCAGATTCGGGCATCTCAATCGCAATACTCGCAGCTAAAGATCGCAAACCATGCAATATATTCCAATCCATAATGGGAGTATTACCTGTTGCCATGATCACAATCATCGTTTCACCAATGGCACGCCCAACCCCCATGATGATCGCAGAAAAAATACCTGGACTGGCCGTTAATAGCACCACTCGAGTCAAAGTTTGCCAATGGGTCGCGCCTAATGCTAATGAGCCTTTAACCAAATGATTCGGTACTGAGTGAATCGCGTCTTCAGCAATCGTAAAAATGGTTGGAATTACGGCAAAACCCATCGCAATACCAACCACTAATGCATTACGTTGTTCATAGCCGACACCCAATTCACGATCCACATAACGAATCACATCTTGCCCAAAAAGCCACGTTTCCAAATCATTACCCCAATGTAAGCAACCCCATCCAAGTAGAATGAGCATCGGCATCAATAAAGCAACATGAAATCCATTGGGAATTTTATGCCGCCAATAATTAGGCAATGAACCCCATATTCCGCCAACACTCAGCATTAACATTGGGCTTAGAATTAAAAAGCTAATCACCCCAATCATATGCATTTCAATAATTGGAGCCAGCCAAATGCCAGCAAGAAAACCTAAAATAACCGTTGGTAAGGCTTCCATGAGCTCAATGGTGGGTTTAACAATATGACGTACCTTTACCGACATAAAATACGCCGTATAAATGGCACCTAATACCGATAATGGAATCGCAAAAATCATCGCAATGACTGTGGCTTTTAACGTGCCACTCAGTAAAGGCAACAAACTAAATTTTGGCTCTCTATTTTCAGGATCGGACTTTGGCTGCCAAACATAATCAGGTTGCTCATAATGCTCATACCAGGTTTTCTGGAACAAACTGGAACCACTCAATTCCGAATACGCATTTTTTAAACGAAATTGATGCCATTGAAAATCCGTCTCAGCCCATACATCCTGTCCATTATTACTAAGCAGTACAGAATTAGGGGATGATGCGAATAAACCTTTTGAAAATAATGCGGTATTTTGTGTGGCGTAATACCCTGACATCGCGCCATCGAGATAAAACACATAAAAATTCTTTTTATTCTGATCCGTTAAAATATGGCGAATCGGTTGTTTTTCAATCCGATAGCTTTGTGCTTGCACCCATTGACGCTGCCCTTGATTCACCGTTTCAAACCAACGAAATAACTGATGGTTGTTCGTCAATGTCAGTAATGATTCACCACCCGACAATAACGCCATTTGACGAAACTGCATTGGTGTTTTCATTGATAATGTATCGCGTAACTTAGGCTGATTACGACTCAAGTCCACCACATAAATCGTTTGAGCAGTTAAAGCGTAGAGCGTGTGCCCATTTGGCGTCAGTATCCATTGAACCACCACCGATGGCAGCATTGGCAAAGAGTCAGCCTGAATTGTCCATTTTGATTTTTGATCTTGTTCTGAAGTAACACGAAGCACTTTCCATTGCCCACTAATGGTTTTTCCGATGACTGTTCCTTGAGTTTCATCAAATGATGAAGCAACCAATCGAGAGAAGGTGAACGTCGGATCTTGAAACGAATGCCCTTCAAAAAGTGAGTGCCACTGAACCGGAGATCGCGAAGAAGCACTCGTTTGATGTGATAAAACACTTGTTTGAGTTAGTGAGGTATTGGTTTTCTTTGATGAAATGGTGGACTGTTTTAAAGTCGGCTTCAGAAACTGAACACTATGATCTACGCCTAAAAATGCGCCGCCTTTCATCTCACCACTATTGGCAACCCATGAAGCCACCTCAAATGACGGATGTGCTTCACCCATGATGGTGGCCTCATTACGATCATGAGGAAACGATTGAGCAATCAAAATCCCTGACTGGGTCGCTTGAAATAACACATTATCATAAGTGTCGAATGCTAATGGCTGAAAATCTGATGATAAAGGAACAGAATACCGCTGCACATTCTTCACCGAGGGCGATGAGAAAATCGGAGTAACGACATACAACAAATAGAAAAAAATCAGAGCCAGCATCATCAACACAAGAATGCCGCCACTCATCACACAATATTTAATAAGAGCATTTTTTAAGCGTCGTCGACGACTCTCTTTTAATAAAAACTCGCCTGCGCTTTCCATGCATTCCTCGTGGTACTCAGCAGTGAAATGATATTATGAACATAAAGTGACGCTTTAATGACATGTTATGTTTATTTTGACTCATCTAACACATTATTAATAACACTCTAATCAATATGTGAATTGGGCTCTATTTTCTCTTTTAAACTTTATAAAAACAAAAAATAAATGTTTTACACTGTCATCCATTTGAAATATCACGAACGAATGAAAAATAATACTAAAGTCGAGTATAAATTTAGATTATTTTACTATTCAAAATAAAAAATCCAATGGATTTCAATACACCTTAAACCTATCTCTAGACTCACGTAGGAAACAATAATGAGTAAAGAAACTGTTTATATTGAAAAGGAATTAAGCTGGTTATCATTTAATGAGCGTGTCTTGCAGGAAGCAACCGACAAAACAGTTCCTTTAATTGAGCGCATTCGCTTTTTGGGTATTTTCGCGAGTAATACAGATGAGTTTTACAAAGTTCGTTTTGCGGATGTAAAACGGCGCATTCTTATCAATGAAGAACATGGTGGTAACGATCAACCAAAATTATTAATGAAAAAAATCGAACAAAAAATGCGATCGCTTGAAGAAAGCTTTGAAAATATTTATAACGATTTATTGTTTGAAATGGCACGACGTCATATTTTTCTGGTTAATGAAGAGCAAATTGAAGAAAGCCAAGCAATATGGCTACGTAAATATTTTCGCCAACAAATTCTGCCACACATTTCACCCATTTTACTGAACGAACACACTCCACTGCTTGACTTTCTCAAGGATGAATACAGTTATTTAACGATCGAATTATGCAAAGGTAATTGCATCAGTTACGCCTTAATTGAAATCCCCACAGACCAATTGCCTCGCTTTTTATTATTACCGGAGGCTAAAGGAAAACGTCGAAAAACACTGATCCTTTTGGATAATATTATTCGCCATTGTTTAAGTGATATTTTCCAAGGCTTGTTTGATTACGACACCCTTCGTGCCTACTCCATGAAAATGACTCGAGATGCAGAATATGATTTCACTCAAGAAATTGAGTTTGGCATTTTAGATGTCATGTCAGGCAGCTTAAAACAACGCCTAACCGCGATGCCTGTTCGTTTTGTGTATCAACACGATATGCCAGAAGGCATGCTGAGTTTATTAAAATCCTGCCTACAATTATCCACTTATGACAGTATTATTCCCAGTGGACGCTATCAAAATTTTCAAGATTTTATTGGCTTTCCCAATGTCGGACGAAAATACTTAGAAAACCCAGAGTTACCGCCATTAAAAAGCCAAGCCTTTCTGAGCCAAAATAACGTTTTTGATGCGATTTCAGCCCAAGATATTCTTTTGTATTATCCTTATCACAGTTTTGAGCACATGACGGAGTTTGTCCGTCAAGCGGCTTACGATCCGAAAGTTCAAAGCATCAAAATCAATATTTATCGAGTAGCAAAATACTCACGAATCATCGAATCCATGATTGATGCCGCTAACAATGGTAAACGTGTCACCGTCGTCGTTGAACTGCAAGCCCGCTTTGACGAAAAAGCGAATATTGAATGGGCCCGCCGATTAACCGAAACAGGCGTGCAGGTTCTATTTGGCACTCCGGGATTAAAAATTCACTCAAAACTGTGTTTGATCACACGCCAAGAAAACAACAAATTGGTTCGATACGCCCATATTGGTACGGGCAATTTCAATGAAAAAACCGCCAAAATCTACACCGACTTTTCTTTATTTACTCGAAATCAAAGCCTTGCCGCTGAAGTTCGTAATGTCTTTGCCTATATAGAGCAGCCTTATCGCCAAGTGTATTTTGAACACTTAATTGTTTCTCCTCAAAATTCACGCGTGAAATTTTATCAACGTATTGATAATGAAATTCAACAAGCAAAGAGCGGGAAAAAAGCCAACATTATTTTAAAAGTTAATAATTTGGTCGACAAAGGCTTAATTCAACGCTTAATTGCTGCCAGTAAAGCAGGCGTAAAAATTCAGTTAATCATCCGTGGTATGTGCAGTTTGATTCCCGGAGTAAAAGGCGCAACGGACAATATTACCGCCATCAGCATCATCGATCGCTTTTTAGAGCACCCTCGAGTGGTTGTTTTTCACAATGACGGTAACCCTGATGTCATCATTTCTTCTGCCGATTGGATGACGCGAAACATTGATAATCGAATTGAAGTGGGCTGCCCGATTCTCTCACCTGATTTAAAAATGATGATTATTGATACGTTAATCATTCAATTAAAAGACACCGTAAAATCACGCATCATTAATAAATCAATGAGCAATACTTATGTCCCTCGTGGCAATCGTCGAAAAATTCGTTCTCAAATCAGCATCTATCATTATTTAAAACAACATGAAAAGAAGCTAAAAAA
>CAMQZF010000003.1 GCA_947039525.1 uncultured Photobacterium sp.
TTCCGCTCTTGGATCGCTACAACCAAGGTAGTACATATTCGCAGTGGGCCCACCTAAGTCAGAAATAGTGCCAGTGAAGCCGGGGACTTTATCGCGAATTTCTTCTAACTCCGTCAAGATAGACTCTTGAGAGCGGTTTTGAATGATACGACCTTCGTGCTCAGTAATAGAACAGAATGAACAGCCACCAAAACAACCTCGCATGATATTGACTGAGGTTTTGATCATGTCATACGCCGGAATTTTCATTTTCCCGTAACTCGGATGAGGTACACGAGCAAAAGGCAACGCGAAGACGTAATCCATTTCTTCTGTGGTTAATGGCGTTGGTGATCGGTTGATCCACAACTCACGGTCAGCGTGACGCTGTACCAAAGGACGCCCAGAATAAGGGTTGGTTTCTAAGTGCATGACACGGCTTGCGTGGGCATACAGAATTCGGTCATTGCGTAATTTTTCAAACGAAGGTAAACGCACCACTTTGTTCTTGCTGTGGTGGCGTGACGGTTGAATTTGTACTGGAACAGGGGCGGAGGTTTCTGCTTTTTGTGCGTCACAGTTTTCCTCGGTTGCGTATGGGTTGGGCATAACCATACTGCGTCCCGGTTTTTCGATACGGCTTGAATCGACTTCTTGGAAATCAACAGGCAGTTCTTTCAAAATAATCGCCGTACCCGGAATATCTCTTAATTCACTCAGCGCTTCACCTTGTGCTAGACGGTGACTGACTTCAATCAGGGCACGTTCGGCATTACCAAACAGCAAAATATCGCCTTTTGCATCAAATAAAATAGAGCGTCGTACTTTGTCTGACCAATAATCATAATGAGCCAAGCGACGTAGGCTCGCTTCAATGCCCCCTACAACAATGGGTGTTTCTTTATAGGCTTCTTTGCAGCGTTGAGAATACACAAGAACCGCACGATCTGGGCGTTTTCCCCCTTCATTATTTGGGGTATAAGCATCGTCGTGACGTAATTTACGATCAGCGGTGTAGCGGTTGATCATTGAATCCATGTTACCTGCGGTGACACCAAAGTATAAGTTTGGTTGGCCTAGGCGCATAAAGTCGTCTTTGTTGTCCCATTTAGGCTGGGCAATGATGCCAACGCGGAAACCTTGAGCTTCCAATAAGCGTCCGATGATAGCCATACCAAAGCTCGGGTGATCGACGTATGCATCGCCCGTTACCAAAATGATGTCACAACTGTCCCAACCGAGTGCATCCATTTCTTTACGCGTTGTCGGTAAAAATGGGGCAGTACCGTAGCAAGAAGCCCAATATTTAGGGTAATCGAAAATTTTATCTTTTATCAAAATGGGAACCTTTGGTGTCAGTGTCATCGGCGCAAAGATACGCGCTTATTGGCGTTATCATCGGCAGTGTTGAATGAGGGTGATCCACAATGTGTGATCATAGCGCACATTTTACGGTTTTTTTGATTAGGTTGCACGATCCCTCTTAAGGGAAAGAATCGATATCAAGGGGGAAATGAAGAGAAAAAGAGGAAAACCATCGCGAAAAACGATGGTTGAAAGCAATGAGATTCGCCTTATAGGTCAATTAAAACTGTTTGAAATAAACTTCATTATTATTGGCATTAGATGGGTAAGAATATGAACAGTATCAGATGTCTAATTGCTAATAATAATGATCGCTATCATTCCTTTGATAATAATCAACACTCCCTGTTTAATCGTGATTTAGGTCATTCTAATGCTGGATTGCTTTTCTAAATAATCCTGTTTTTATTGTCAAATCTGGTGTTGATGTTAATTCATGATCACCAGTAGATATAAATTCAATGCGACTACCATAGCAACAATGATCCAACCAATAACTTGGGTACTTTTTGTATTGGTGAATTGACGCATCATGCCTTTATTCGATGTAAAAATTAATAAAGGGATCAGAGCGAAGGCAATCCCAAAGCTTAATACGATTTGGCTGACCACCAGAATCGTCGTGGTATTAATGGCTAAAGCTATCAAGATAAAAGATGGCAGCATTGTGATGGCGCGGCGCAGCCAAGCAGGAATTTCATGGTGAGTGAAGCCTTTCATGATCACTTGTCCAGCCATTGTTCCGACAACACTGGAAGATAGGCCTGAAGCAATCAAAGAGATACCAAATAAAGTAGCAGCACCGTGACCCAATAATGGAATCAGGGTTTTGTAGGCTGTCTCTATTTCAGCAATGTCGTGATGACCTGAAGTATGAAAGACAGCGCTGGCCATTGTAATCATGCCAATATTGACAAAACCTGCGATGGTCATGGCGATTAAGACATCCCACTTTGTGCTTTTTAAGCGTGTTAGCTTTGATAAGGTGCTTTTTTCTTTGAATAAAGCAGAATGCAGGTAAATAACATGAGGCATTACTGTTGCCCCTAAAATCCCCGCAGCTAAATAAACTTGTTCTGGATTTTTCATGGTAGGGATGAATAAGCCCCCAGCCATTTTAGATAAAGACGGTTGTGCCCATAGCAGTTCGACGATATAAACGGCGGCAACGACCAATAGTAGTCCACCAATGATGAATTCAACGGGTTTTTGACGACGTTGATTGAGCATTAAGACGCCAAAAGTAAAGATAGCGGTTAAAATAGCACCTTGCATCAAGGTGACACCAAGTAACAACTGAAAACCGACCGCAGCGCCAATAAATTCAGCAAGATCAGTGGCAATAGCAATGACTTCTGCTTGAATCCAATAGGGTTTTACAGCCCATGTGGGTAAGCGATCTCGTAAATGTTCGGTTAAATCTTTTCCAGTTACAATCCCCAGTTTTGCGGATAAATACTGAATGACCATCGCCATAAGATTAGCCCAAAGTACAACCCATAATAATTGATAACCAAAGGCGGAACCGGCTTGGATATTGGTCGCAAAATTACCAGGGTCGATATACGCGATGGCGGCAATAAAAGCAGGGCCTAACATCATTAATTTTTTTTTGAAACTGATACCGCCAAATGGGGTTGTAAGGGCATGTGTTGTCATAGAAAAGGCTTACATAAAAACAGGAATTGAGAGTAACTTATCGATATTGATTCTCATTTGCATATCGTTATTACCTATTTAGTCAATAGTTATCTTATCTATTTGTTCTATCCATCGATAAAACCAATGATTAAATGCAACGAAAATGAAGTATTCAGAAATAGATTGATTAAATAAAGCGAGGAAAAGTGTCAGTTGTGCGTCGGTAAAATAAAATGTGTGTCGGTAAAATAAAAGCAGACGACAAAATTATGAAATAAAAAAACGGCACGAATCTCATGCCGTTTTTAACTGGGTGAATATTGATTATTATCATTAAACCATTGCGGGAACCATAAATTGTGTGGCAATAATCACGGTTAATAAACCAACAAGCACAGGAACAGAGGTGCGCTTTACAACATCAAAAGGGGAGAGTTTTGCAATACCAGAACAAGCAACAACAACACCAGAGACAGGAGAGATTGTGCGGCCTAAGTTACTCGCTTGCAGCATCGGAATCACCAAATAGGCTGGATTGATGCCCATTTTCGCAGCTAAGCTTGGAATTAATTCGACAAAAGCGTAAAAAGGCGCATTACCTGAACCTGTGGTGATTGCCGCAATGGCGGTAATGGAAACCAATAGGATCATAAGCACAATCCCTCCGGCACCAGCCACATCAGCAAGGTGCAATAAATTATCAATAAAACCGACTGATTTTAAGCCTTGTGCAAAGACACCTGCCGCGACCAATAAAATGACTACACTTGAGAACGCATTTGCCATGCCTTGGTAGGCGGCTTCTAAACCAACGTAGACCGGTTGTGCTTTGCGATGACGAATAAATTCAATTACGCTAGTACTAAATAGACAGATAATCAGTACGGTAACAATATTCAAATTGGGGAGAATATCACCATTAAAGAGTAAGACCCCAAAAATAGGGGTAAATGGCAAAATACAATAGAACTTAGGGGCATCCGTTTCAATTTCACTGACTTCCAATTGATCATTGGTGAAGTTTTCACGACGATCTAAAAATCGTTGCCAGAAAAAGTGAGTGATTGCCATGGCGATGATTGCCATGATCGAAATCGGCAAGGTAGTTTTGAAAGCAAAATCAATCAAAGGCATGTTTGCAGCGTGAGAAGCCATTACTACATCACCCGAGGTCGGTGATAAAATAATAGCAGCAGGAGAGGCACAAATTGCCGCTGCCGCCCCACGGCTAATGCCCATGTTCACCATTAATGGGAATAAGGTCGCCATCAGTAACACACCTAAACCTGCTGCCGATGAAACGGCCAATGACATTAAGCAGGCAACAAAATAGGTCGCAACCATTAAAATATAAGGCGATTTAATGAATTTTAATGGTTTGGAAGCCATTTTCACCACCATATCGTTCGCCCCAATTTTCGTCATGTAAGAGGCGAAACCACACAGCACCATGATCAGCATCCCTAAGCCGCCGCCACGCTCCATTAATAAATATTTTATATATTCAAAAATATCCGTAATGGGATTTCCCGTTGGGGTGACACCGCTTGGTAATACAGGCTTACCAAGAATGGCTGTGATCGCTAATAATACGATTCCCCCAGTGAGTAAGACGCCAGTTGCCGTATAACCTTTGAATATGTAGCGCCCAACTATGGCTGCAACAACTAAGCCGATAATCAACTCTATCATGCGCTTTCCTTATAAAATGTCACAAATAAATATGAATACAGAATGAATCTGCTATCAAACTGTCGCGTAATGTAGCGGAAACAAGCGATAGGAGATAATGAAAATCGATGAAGTTATGATCTTTTTCGTTAATTAATGATTTAAAAATCAATAATGCTGCTTGAATGTGAATAAATACTATCAATGGCGTAAATTGATTGAGTCAATTCTGAGAGGGGGATCAAGCAGATTTCATGGTGAGATAACATTACTCAAGGCTATAATTTGGCCTGTTTTGATTAAATGGAATGACTTATGTTTGCGCTCTTAGCCCTGTATTTGTTATCGGCAATGTGTATTGCCCAAGCTGTAATGACGTTATTATTAAATAAAGGCGAAATTTGCCCAGGTCAACGAGGACGATTGCATAAAACATTGCCTTGGTTAGTTTTTGCATGGTTAGGGGTGATTCCTGTTTTTCCGATTGCATTACTTCCTTTGATTGCTTTAGCGGTATTTTCATTTTATGCACGCACAGATAAAACTCGTGATAAAGGACCGATGACATGGTTATGGTTGAGTAACGCATCCGCTTTTGTCGTATTGACGTACAGTTTTACATTACAGACTGTACCGATGGCTTTATTGACACTGTTTGGTGGTGCAATTTTAGGCAGTATTATGATTCATTGTTTAATGATTCAGGCCCGCAGCCGTTTACAAGCATTCCATCAAATTTTACCGTTATCAGGAATTGTCTTAGCGATTGCTGCCATTTTTGCTTTATTGTGGGAGTTGACACTGAACGGATTCACGACAGCTTCGTCATTAATGGGAGTTATTGTGATTTTAGTGTCATTGGTTATTGGATTACTAATGTGGTCAAGTCATATTTTATTGCACAAAACTTTTCATAAAAACACCATTTTATGTGCCTTATGCTTGATCGTCACTTCCTTAAGTTGTCAGTCTTGGTTATTAAGCTCTTGATTTTAAATTGATTTCTACCATTTTTCTTTTTCTTTTTAATCAGCGTATTTCCACGAAATGACTGATTTACCGCTATTCTTAATAAGCAGAATATTAAGGAGAAGCATATGGAGATCGGTCATTTGATGAGTATTGATGGCAATATCGTGATTGGGATTGTGAATGAAAAATTGCGGTTAGAATGCGACAGTATTGATGAATTAGCCAGCCGTTACGAGTGGAATGCTGATGAATTGTCACAAAAAATGCGTGATTTGGGTTTTTATTATGATCCCATTACAAATCAATTTAAGTAACCAATATCATTCATTTTAGGTCATTGATAACCAAAAAAAGCCGATGTTCATCATCGGTTTTTTTGTTTTTTTTTGGTCTGATTATATGGATTTGATATCGGATAAATGTTCTTGGCAATGCGATTGTGCGGTACTGAAAAAGGCTTGTAAATAATGACGGCTTTGCTCGTTATAGCGTATTGCCGCAAATAATCTTCGCCATAATCCTTCTCCTAAAGGCAAACTGACCACCAATTTTTGTTGTGCAAATTCAGTGATTGCCCAATTGGGTAAAACTGCAATCCCTAAATTGGCAGACACCATTTGAATCAGCATTAATGTATTGTCCGCGTGTTTCCAATTTTTAGGCTCGCAATGAGCAGGCTGTAAAAAATGTTTGACCACATCCAAACGATTTTTAGCGACAGGATAACTGATTAAGGTTGAGTCTAAAAAATCTTCAGGATAAATCTGTGTTTGAGTCGCAAAAGGTGAGTTCGGGGAGACAATAACGCGCATTTCAAAATCGAAGAGAGGGTGGTAATAGACATCATGTCGAGTTTGAACGTCGGAGGTGATCACCAAGTCTAATTCACCGGCAGACAGGGCTGGAATAGGATCAAACGCAAATCCAGAGGAAAAATCCAAGGTGACTTCTGGCCAATGTTGCTGAAAGGATTTTAATGCAGGCATTAACCATTGAAAACAAGAATGGCAATCAATTGCCATGTGTAATCGACCGGTTGATTCGGCTTTTAGGTGCGTTAATTGATGTTCTGCTAAGTGTAATTTAGGCAAAATATCATCCGCTAATCCGAGTAAAATCAAACCTTCTGGTGTAAATCGGACTGGGCGGGTTTTTCGTAAAAATAAAGGCGATCCTAAGCGGGATTCTAATTCTCGAAACTGATGGGATAACGCTGATTGTGTTAAATAGAGTGCGTTAGCGGTCGCGGTCAGAGATCCTGTTTCTCGCAATGTTGTGAGAGTTTTTAAATGTTTTATTTCAATCACGTTCGAATGTCCTTTATCGAGCTGAATGATTCATTCACCTTATAGTGTATGAATTTTATTCATAATGATATGTAAAATTTTACGGTTGTTGACGTATCCCATTCATCGCATTCTTTAGCCATCCAGAACGCTAAGGGAAATGCACAATGAATTCAAAAATTTCACTTCCAAACAGTCATATTTTAGGTTATCCCCGAATTGGTGCTCAACGAGAGCTTAAGTGGGCCTTAGAACAATATTGGCGAGGTGATATTGATCAGCATCAATTGAAAAAGGTGGGGTCTGATTTACGCCATCAACATTGGCAAGATCAAAAGGAGGCCGGCTTAAGTTTTGTGACCGTCGGTGATTTTGCTTGGTATGATCAAGTGTTAAACACCAGCATGTTATTGGGGCATATTCCCGCGCGTCATCAGCATGGCTTCCCCGATTTAGATGCCTTGTTTCGAGTCGCTCGTGGGCAAGCGCCCAGTGGCTGTTCTTGTGCTGCAGCCGACATGACAAAATGGTTTAATACCAACTATCATTACATTGTTCCTGAGTTTTCCGAAGATGATCGATTTACTGTTGCTTGGACGCAGTTATTCGAAGAAATAGTGGAAGCACAAAAGGCAGACCATAAGGTGAAACCCGTTTTATTAGGGCCATTAAGCTACTTATGGTTAGGTAAATCTGACGATGATACGGCATGGAATCGGTTGAGTTTATTGCCGAGATTACAAGCTGCCTATCAAAGTGTTTTGCAAAGATTGGCGGATTTAGACATTGAATGGGTGCAAATAGACGAGCCCATTTTAGTGTTGGATTTACCAGAAGAGTGGCAACGTGCTTTTAAGCTCACGTATCAAGTCATTAAAAACAAAAGCAAGGTACTACTCACGACATATTTTGAGTCGATTGAAACTTATTGGCCGTGGATTCAATCGTTAAATGTTGATGGCATTCATATTGATGTGTCAGTGGCACCTCAACAATTAGATCCGATTATTGACGATCTTCCTGATAATTGGGTGTTGTCTATCGGCGCAATCAATGGACGCAATGTTTGGCGAGCGGATTTAGCACATTGGCTAGAAAGATTACAGCCAATATACGAACATTTAAACGAACGTTTATGGATTGGCAGCAGTTGCTCTTTATTGCATGTTCCTGTTGATCTGAAAGTGGAAAGTGAGTTACCTGATAATGTTCGAACTCGATTTGCCTTTGCTCATCAAAAATTATCTGAAATTTCCTTATTAGCGAAGGGGATTCAAGGTGACACTGTTAATATTCAGCGTTGTTATGAATATACGCTAACCAGTAACAACTGGAGCGAGTCAGTGTCAAGTGTTGCATCGAGAGTAACCACATTTACTCATATAACCGATACGGATGTTGATCGGTCTTTGCCTTTTATTGATCGCGCACAATTACAAAAGAATGCATTAGGTTTACCGCTATTACCGACCACAACTATTGGTTCTTTTCCTCAGACTGAACAGCTACGTCAATGGCGTAAAGCATGGCGATTGGGTGATATTACCGAAAGTGCTTATGTCGAGCATATGAAAGAGTACATTGCCGATACCATTTCTCGTCAAGAACAGATTGGGTTAGATGTGTTGGTTCATGGCGAGCCTGAGCGCAATGATATGGTTGAATATTTCACTTCGGCTTTAGACGGATTTGTGAATACACAATTAGGTTGGGTACAAAGTTATGGTTCACGGTGTGTAAAACCTGCGATTGTTGTCGCGGATATTCATCGCTCACAGCCCATCACTGTAGAGTGGACTCGCTATGCTCAATCACTCACTCACAAACCGGTAAAAGGGATGTTAACGGGACCGACGACCATCTTAGCTTGGACTTTTCCACGAGAAGATGTGTCAAAAGAAGTCATGGCGCATCAAATTGCCATTGCATTGAAAGAAGAAGTCGCTGATTTACAACAATCTGGCATTCGTGTGATTCAAATCGATGAACCGGCAATTCGTGAATTATTACCGCTGAAACAAGATCAACAAGCAGCGTATCTGAATTGGGCTGTAAAAGCCTTTAAGTTAAGCGCCAGCAGTGCTAAACCCGAAACTCAGATTCATACTCATATGTGTTACAGCGAGTTTAATGATATTTTTTCATCGGTTGCAGCACTGGATGCCGATGTCATCACCATTGAAACGTCTCGTTCGGCAATGTCTTTATTGCGTGGTTTCGAAGATTTTTCCTATCCCAATGCAATTGGACCGGGAGTGTATGATATTCACAGCCCGAATGTTCCGACGGTTAATGAAATTAAAACGCTCGTTGAAAAAGCAACCCAATGGATACCCATAGAGCGACTGTGGATTAATCCCGATTGTGGGTTAAAAACGCGGCAGTGGACAGAAACTGAATTAGCCTTAACCAATATGGTGAAAGCGGCTGAAGTATTACGAACGGAGAATCAATCAGTTGATTAATTCATAAAGAGTTGCGATTCAATAAAAAAAGACGAGCTTAAGCTCGTCTTTTTTATGAAATTGATGTGTTCTTATAACGCTGTTTTAAAGGTCAATGTTTGATCTGGGGTTTTCAACGTTAAGGTATTGCTCTTAATCGTCACATCGCTCCAGTTCGATAAGGTTTTAGACATAATACCTTCCAGCTTCATGCCTTCACCTTGACATGCCATCATAGTCATGCCCATTTTTTCAATGCGGAATTGACCATTTTTGTATTCTGCTTGACCAAATAAACGGTTACAGCCTGAATAACCACTCGCGGATAGCGTGTTGTTCAGTGTTAGTGTTGGGGCTTCTGAATTGTCGGTTATTTTCAGTGGGGTATTGTTAATTTCAGTAAGTACCCAATTGTGGTTGGCTAAGGCTTCTGCAGTCGTCACTGTGTTGGTGTGATCCATATTAGCCGAACAAGCGGCAAGAAAAATAGGTAAAGCTAGAATTGGAAGAAGACGCATTTTCATGATCGTTATCCTAAAAAAAGGCATCGCTGAATTAAAACAGCATTTTATTAATGAGAGGAAGTGTAAGGTAAAATAAAATGAATAAATAGACTCAATTAATACTTGGTTACACACTTCACATTATTAATTATGAAACAAGAAGTAAAGCTATGCTTTATCCCATGATATGGAATGGAATAAGACACGACTTTTTCACTCTGTTCTCTTTGAACTCGCCCTATCTATTGAGTAGAAATAGAACTTATTTGTTCCTTTACCATGTGTAAATGCACATCTTGTTGTGGGAAAGGAATACTGATGTTCTCACGATCAAAGCGTAATTTTACTTCACGAGTGACATCCCAATAGACGTCCCAATAATCGTCGGTTTTTACCCAAGGTCGCACAATAAAGTCCACTGACGATGTGTTTAATGTATGTACTTTGATGGTCTTTTCTGGCGACTTTAAAATTAAGGGATGTTCATCAATGATGTCGTTTAAGACTTTTTCGGCGTGTTCAATGCTGTCTTTATAACCAATGCCAAAGACCATATCGATTCTGCGTACACGCTCATGAGTGACGTTCTTGATCGTATCACCCCAAATTTTACTGTTTGGGACAATAATAATTTGGTTATCAAATGTTTTAATAGTGGTATTGACCAAGCTCATATGACTAACTTTACCCGATACACCACCGGCCTCGACAAAATCATTCACATCAAAAGGACGGTAGATCAATAGCATCATACCTGATGCAAAGTTAGATAAAGTATCTTGTAACGCGAAACCGATGATCACACCGGCAACCCCGAAACCGGTTAAAATAGGAGTTAGATCCAAACCAACTTGTGCCAGTGCAATCAATAAACCGATGAAAAAGATCGCTTTTCCTGACATGGAAATAAAGAATTCTTGCATGAGTTGTGACATACGCAAATTCGGAGAGCCAACTGCACGTTTGACCATACGAGTCGTCAGATTACGCAGCAATTTAAAAACGAAAATAATGACAATAAAAATAAATACTTTGAACAACATTTGTGGTGTATTGTGTAGTAACCATTGCCCAATATTTTCAGCCCAATTAGAGGCAATTGACCACATTACTTTAGTATTTAATAAATCGTTGGTGACATTACCGGTAGTTTCAAACAACTGTTTTTTATATGAAGATGTATCCATCCCCATGGTATCGCCTAATTGCACTAAATACTGCAACGTACTGATGTCACTTTCAACACTGCGAGTCGCTAAAATATGCAGTAATTGAATGGACGCTTTTTCATTATTAGCGGCTGATGATAATTGTTTGCTGAGCTGTTCCGCTTGCTGATTATCAAATCGAAGGGAGGCCGACATAAATTCCAATCGATGATCAGTTTGTTTAATCAATGATTGAATTTGTTTTGGCTGTGGCTCACCAAGTGTTTTAAGCCATTGATAATTTGTCCATTGTTCTTGAAGCATGCGAGAAGAAAGCTGGCGAGCTTCGTCCAAACTTTTTTGAGCCAACAGTTTTTCTTCATTTCCAACTTTGTCTAATTGGGCTTGAAAAAGATTAATTTGCTTATCTAGATAATTAGAGGCTTCTTTTACAAATTGAATTTGCTGTTTAACTTGTTTCAGTAGAAGAGGTTTGGCTTCGATGGGCGTTTCATTGATCAGTGAACTTAATGTGTCTCGTAAGTCATCATTTTTGGTTAATAATTGCTGGCGAACAACATTTTGTGCCGTTCCTGTTAGGTTTTCTGATTCTTGTTGTAGTGTCTTAATTTCTTGGTTTAGTGCGTTTAACTGCTCTATATAAGGTGAAGTTTCATAAGGTGAAGCTTCAGTTTGAGCAAAACTCAAATGTGAAATAAACAAAAGAAGAAGGCAAAGAAAACGCATTATTTAAAAGACTCCAATGTAGGAAAAATTGGCAGCTAAGTTACCATGAAACGGGTATATCATATAGAGTGTGATAAGGGACAAATAGAGAGGTAAAGAGAAGATCTTTGTAAGTAAATATGTAAAAAAAAGCCTTCTTAAATTAAGAAGGCAATCAGACCATCGCTTTTTATTATAATTTAAAGACGATTAACCAAAGTCACCATTGACGTAGCCCAAAGTTCGTTCATCTTTAGGCTGTTGAAATAGTTGGTGAGTATTATCGTGCTCAACCAATTCGCCCATTAAAAAGAAGGCGGTACGATCAGATATTCGACGTGCTTGTTGCATCGAATGTGTCACAATAATAATTGTGAAGTTTTGTTTTAAACTCTCCATGAGATCTTCAATTTTTTTTGTGGCGATGGGGTCTAAAGCGGATGTTGGTTCATCCATTAAAATGACTTCAGGCTCCATTGCAATAGTACGCGCAATACACAAACGTTGTTGTTGACCACCGGATAAACCAAAGGCGTGGGATTTTAATCGATCTTTGACTTCATCCCATAAAGCCGCCCCTCGCAATGATTTTTTAACGATATCATCTAATTTCTTTTTATCTTTAAGCCCCTGCGCTCGTAAACCGTAGGCTACATTTTCATAAATACTCATGGGAAAAGGGTTGGGTTTCTGAAATACCATGCCAACTTTGATGCGCAATTGTGCAACATCAATATTGCCATAAATATCCTCATTATCCATAGTGAGCGAACCATCGATACGCACACCCTCAATCAAATCGTTCATGCGATTTAAACAACGTAATAATGTGGATTTTCCACAGCCGGAAGGGCCAATTAATGCCGTCACTTGGCGTTGAGGTATGAGTAGGTTAATGTTTTTTAATGCCTGATTTTTACCATAAAATAAATTAAGGTTTGAAATCGTAAATTTATTCATCGTGTTCTTATCCTTAAGATCATTCATGAGCATTATCAAAGCGGCGAGCAATCAACTTTGTTGCCATATTGATGAGAAGTACCAAGACAATCAATACGGTTGCCGTTGCGTAGGCCTGTTGCCATTCATGAATCGTATAGAGTTCTTGCGTTAATTTGTATAAGTGCACCGTTAATGTTCGCCCAGAATCCATCACACTTTCGGGCAATCGAGCGACCATGCCTGCGGTTAAAAAGACAGGTGCGGATTCACCAATGACTCGGCCAACACTGAGAATAATAGAAGTAACAATACCGGGCAGTGCACTGGGCAGAATTAAACGCCAAATGGTATAAATCTTTGATGCACCTAAGGCAAATGAGCCTTCACGAAAAGTATGAGGTACAGCCATCAGCGCTTCTTCTGTGGTACGAATAATGACAGGAAGAATCAGAATGCTTAATGTCAGCGATCCCGATAATATGGAATAACCAAATCCTAAAGTGATAACAAAAAAGGTCATGCCAAAGAGGCCGTAAATAATAGAAGGAATACCCGCTAATGATTCAGTACAAAATCGAATGACTTTGACTAATCGACTGCCAATTTTGGCGTATTCTGTTAGATAAATCGCAGTTGTTATACCAATTGGTGCGGCTATCGCAATGGAAATTATGACCATATAAAGGGTACTAACGATCATTGGAAATATACCGGAGTTTTGCCCTATCGTTGTGTAATTACCACTGATGAACTGCCAATCAACATACGCCAACCCATTACTCAAAATGTACCAAACGACCCACAATAGAAAAGTGACGGTAATCAGAGCCGAGCACCAGATCAATGTAGTCGTGATTTTTTCTTTTAATTGATGATAGGTCATGGTTTACCTCGCACGTTCACGGTTTAAATACAGCAATACCGCATTTAAGCCCATGATAAATAACAACAGAACAATCCCCGTAGCATATAGAGCACTGGCATGAAGTCCTGTGGCGTAAGACATTTCTATGGCAATGTTAGCGGTTAATGTTCGTGCGGAATCTAAAATGCCTTCTGGCATAGCTGGCGCATTACCCATCACCATAATGATCGCCATGGTTTCACCTAAAGCGCGTGCAATGCCTAAAATAATGCCAGTCATAATGCCGGAGCGTGCAGCGGGTACCAGCAATTTAAAAATAGTAAAAATCGAAGAGGCCCCTAATGCTAACGATCCTTCTTTGTACGTTTTGGGTACGGCTCTTATTGAAGATTCTGAAACGGTAATGACAGTAGGTAGAATCATGACCGCGAGTACAATAATACCGGCCAAAATGGTATTGCCTGCAGGGACATTAAAAATGGATTGAATCATCGGAACAATGATCACTAAACCAAAAAAACCGTAAACAACAGAGGGAATACCTGCTAGAAGTTCAACCATAGGTCGAATAATATCGGCTAAGCGTTTAGGGGCGACTTCAGCAATAAATATGGCGGTTAATACACCAATAGGAACACCCAATAAAACAGCTCCCGCGGTTGAGACAACAGAGGCCACAATCATGGGTGCAATGCCGTATAAGGCAGGAGGAAGCCAATCATTGCCTAAAACAATGCCAGTGACTCCAAATGTTTGAAAGGCTGCAAACCCTTCTCGAAAAATGAAATAAGCAATAGTAATGAGAGAGAGCATGCCTAAGGTGGCACTGAACAAAAAGAGGTACTTAAAAATCAACTCTCGCCAATCGGTTTTTTTGGATTGTTGAAGTTTCGTTGTCTCTTTTTTGGTTTCAAAACTGTTTGTGATGGTCATAAACAAAAGATTCCAGCAACAAAGTTAAGATAATTTATGTTTGGAAAAGAGCGCCTGATAAAAGAAAGGCCATCAGGCGAAAATAAATAAGTTAGCAATTACCTTAAAAAGGAGATTTACTTAATCGCGACGTATCCTTTGCTTGCGACAATTTTTTGAGCATCAGGTGTTTGAATCCAATCTAAAAAAGCCAATGCTGATTTTGATGGGCGACCGTTTTTGTAGATAACTAAAAATGGACGTTGAACCGCATATTGTCCGGCTTTAATTGCATTGACTGAGGGTAATTGACCATCAATAGCGAGTGGTTTGATTGAATTATCAACGGAGCCAAGAGAAATGTAACCGATGGCAAAGGGGTTATTGGCTACAATGGTTTTTAATTGACCATTACCACTGCTGACTTGCGCGCGTTGAGAGATTGCCGATACTTTCTGGCCGTTAATTTTCTTTTTCAATTTCATAATGTCTTCAAAAGCACCACGAGTACCTGATGCGGTGTCACGTGTCGCAACCACAATCGGAGTATCAGCACCACCAACTTGTTTCCAATTGGTTAGCTCCCCTTTGTAGATTTGAGCAACTTGTTCTTTGGTTAATTGGCTCACGCTATTTTTATTGTTCACAACAACTGCGATACCATCACGGGCAATCACCACTTCTTGAATATTACTGGCTTGTTCAGACGACTTTAAGTTTCGCGAACTCATACCAAGATCGGATGAACCATTATGAGCTGAACGAATGCCAGCTGAAGAGCCAGGGCCTTGTACTTCAATAACAACAGGTTGAGATTGTGAGTAAGTTTCACCAAGCACTTCCATTAATGGTGTGACTGAATTTGAGCCCACCACAGAAATCGTATCCTTAGCGTGTGCTGCAGACATTCCGACAGTTATTACAGAGCTTAAGGTAAGCGCATACAGAAAAGGCGTTTTCATAATTTATATCCTAATTCAATTTAAGTCAGTCAAAACCATGCTTGACGTGGCGTTAAGGAGATTAAGAACTTTATGTTTCATTTGTGTTTCAGATTATTTAAGACTGTGTGACATTTTATTTTTTGATGTGGAAAAAAGCAAAGATAAAGAAAGATTGATTAATCTTTTGATTAAATTGATGTGGAATAAGAGATTTATGTTGTGATGCTGTTTTTTGAGAAAAATTTATTCTGTTGAGGTATAGTGCGTCTCTTGCGAATAACACCACACTTAGTTCAGTTTTTTGTGTAAGTCATTTAAATTTGAGGACCATATGTCATTTTCTTTCAAAGCAATTTCTATTCGAACTCAGGTATTATTACCGGTTGTATCAGTGATTGTTATTTTGTTTGGGGTCATGTGGATGTCTAAATGGAGTTTACAGCAAGAACAAAGTTATAATTATCGAAATACCAAATTATTGGTTGAATATAAAAATTCGCTGTCCCAATTAGATAAGATCATCACGCGATTACGTGTTGATAGAATTTATGCGATTTATGACAACTCACGTCGTGAGCAATTTCAAACACAAGTTAATGTTGTTATGAAAGAGTTGCCGTCGATTCTTGAACCTTTTCAGCAATCATCGCCAGAGTTTGATCACAACATAAATGCGATTAATTCAGCATTTCAACGTTATTCTAGCTTTACATTACAAATGTTTTTGCCGTTATTAGAGTCGACAAAAGGTGATATACTGAGTAAACCGAGTGTAAAGCAACAAATAGCCATTTATCAGAACATCAGCACTCAATTGATTTCATCGATTAATACGTTATCTTTGCATCTTGATAAAGAAGTTGCGGAAGGATTGACTCAAGAGTCTATCAATTCACAAGCCTTAATTTATAAAATTGGTCTGATTTTCTTTTTGGTTTTTATTATCGCATTACTGTCTTGCTGGTGGATCAGTGGGCGCATTGTTGCCCCTATTTTGTCCCTGAAACAAATCATGAAAGATGTGGCAACTGGGAATTTATTGGTTCGTTCTCAGTATCAAGGTGGAAATGAAGTTGGTGAGTTAAGCGAGCATATCAATAAAACCTTGGATAAATTGCATGATACCGTCAGTTCAATGCGTATGATCACGGATCAAGTGGCTGCGGCTTCGACAGAGTTAGCGACGGTAATGCTACAATCAGAGATGAATGCTCAATCGGAACACAATGAAATTGATCAAGTGGCTTCTGCCGTTCATGAGTTGTCATGTACAGCAGAAAATGTCAGTTCAAATGCTCTAGAAGCAGATGGTATGGCAAAGCGCACGGATGAATTAGCAAAAGAAGCATTACGTGTATTTAGTGATACGATTGAAGCTCGAATGCAGGTAGCTCAAAAGCTTAATGAAGCCGCTACCGTGGTTACTTATGTTAAAGACCAGTCGACTGAAATCAGTAAAGTGATTGAAGTGATTCGAGGTATCTCAGACCAAACCAATCTCTTAGCATTGAATGCGGCAATTGAAGCGGCTAGAGCGGGAGATTTGGGGCGTGGATTTGCGGTTGTAGCGGATGAAGTGCGAATTTTGGCAGCAAGAACACAAAGTTCAACAACAGAGATCCAAGCCATTATTGAAGGTCTACAGTCTCAATCGGCAATGGCAAATGAAAGTATGCAAATCAGTTTAAGCATGCTTGAGCAGAATCATAAGCTCTTTAATGAAGCAAATAGCTCGTTAATGGGCATTACTGATTCTGTTGTGTTGATCAGTGATATGAATGCGCAAGTGGCGACAGCAGCAGAACAGCAGTCTCATGTAACGCAAGACATTAACCGTAATGTAACGAATATTTCAAGTATTGTTAATCAAAATGTGGATGGCATCAGCCAAAGTGCAGCAGCCAGTCATGAGTTGTCACGATTGGCGGAGCAGCAACGATTACAGTTAGAGTTTTTTAAAATTTAATATGCATTAAGTTAAAAAAGAGAGCATTAGCTCTCTTTTTTTTCGTTAAATATTACGATTTCTCATTTTTATCTCGTTATTTATGATGAAAAAGCCGAGGTTTTCACTAAATAGAGAGAAGTTTAATAACTTGGTTTGCTTATATTTTAATCTTATTGATGGTTTTAATCTCTTTACCTTAAGCGTTTAATTTTGAAAATTGTTTATTTCTAATACAAATAACCGCAAATGGCATAATGTATTCGTCATTAACATGTATTTACATGTTATGATCCGCGCGAAAATTATGAGCTAGGTTTAAACAGCATAATATGAAGTTTAATCACCGCATGGATTAATGACTGACTGCGATGAGGTACCTGAAAGTTGATAAACCCTAAACAAGAGAAAGCTTGGCTTTTTTTTCAATCACTTCAGAGATGGCATGCAAAAAGTCTATTAGGGGATATTAGTGCAGGGGTGTCTGTTGCAGCGATTGCAATACCAGCTCAAATGGCGACAGCACACTTGGCTGGATTTCCTGCTATTGCAGGGATTTATGCGTTTGTTGCGGCAGCCATTGGTTTTGCCATTTTAGGTGGTAATCGTTATATGTCGTGTGGGGCTGATTCAACAATTGCCCCCATTTTTGCGTCAAGTTTGTCTCTATATGCGGTGGCAGGAACAGAAAGTTACGTACAATTAGCGGGATTGTTATCTGTACTGGTCGGATTGGTGCTGCTGACAACTTATATTTTTAGATTAGGTTGGCTTGCAAGCTTATTATCTTATCCCGTTATTGTGGGTTTTTTGGCGGGGATCTCTTGCCATATTATTATTGGACAGTTGCCATCGATACTGGGTCTTGATGCGTCATCTCGGCATTTATTAGAGCTTTTATGGCGATTAATTGTGGCGTTACCACAAGCAAATATCCCCAGTGCATTAATTGGTGTTTGTGTTTTTGTTTTTACCGCTTTTTTTGCGAAAAAAGCTCCGCGGTTTCCTGCGGCTTTAATGGCATTAGTCATTAGTATGTTGGCGACATGGCTTGGACATTTATCCGATCATGGCGTGGCAACCTTATCGGATATCCATGCCGAGTTACCGGGTGTGGTGTTGTGGTCTCTGCCTTGGCATCAAGTGATCCACTTGTTTCCTTTGGCGTTGCTGATTGCCACGGTATGTATGATGCAAACTGCGGCAATTTCCAGTACAACGTTGGATCATCGAGCGAGTGTGGATAAGGACTTTGCGGGTATTGGTCTTGGCTGTATTTTTGCTGGGATGTGGGGGGCTTTTGCGACTAACTCGAGTCCAGCAAGAACGGTTATTACTAAGAATGCTGGCGGTACAACGCAATTATCTGCCGTATTTGCTGCGTTATTATTGTTAGCTGTGGCGTTATGGGGGGGCAATGTTTTGCATTGGATCCCACACGCTGCATTAGCTGGCGTATTAGTGTACGTCGGTTTGAGTATTTTTAAACTGAGTGAGATTAAGCGGATTTTTACGCAAAGTCGCACTGAGTTTTATTTGTGCATGGCGACGTTTTTCATGATTTTGGTGTTTCGTATTGAAACCGGAGTCATGTTAGGGGTTGTCCTTTCCCTATTGCATGGGGTGTACATGATAGCTCGTCCCAACTGTGATGAGTTTATGCGTGTGAAAGGATCAAGTCATTGGGGTCATAATAGCCACAAACTTGACATGGAAGAATTGGAGAAAGTCGTGGTGCTGCACTTTTCAGCGCCGTTGTATTTCACCAATGTGGATTTTTTCTGTAATAAAATTTGTTCAATTAAAGAGAGCCGACCTGAGATATCACTGATAATTATTGAATGTAGTGGCATCATCGATCTTGATTTGACCGCGGCAGACAAAGTGAAACGATTGAATCACCAACTTGAAAAGCAAGAGGTGAAGATGGTGTTTGTTTGTGTGGAATCCCCAAGAACCAAATCGATGGCCAAAAGTACGCAGCTGTTTCAAGCCATTAAACAAGAAAGTGGTTTTTACAGTGTTCAACATGCTATTGACTCCCTGTTGCCAGCACAATCGCAAGCAATCAGGGATTATCGTGTATCGGTAGATTCGAGCTTGTGACGCCTAGGGCACATTAGTTCGGCACGCCAATTGAGACATAATTAAAATAGATTATGACAAAATATTTGATGTTAGAGGGTAGATGCAATGTCATCGAAATCGGTTAAATCAAAGCCTTGGATTTTTTTCCAGTCCTTTCGTCACTGGCAGTTTAGCTATCTTTCTGGTGATGTGGCAGCTGGATTATCATTAGCGGCAATTTCCATACCGGAACAGATGGCAACGGCTCACCTTGCAGGAATGCCTGTTATGACGGGTATTTTTGCCTTCATTGCTGCGGCGTTAGGTTTTGCAATCTTTGGTGCGAATCGTTACTTATCTACAGGTGCGGATTCTACCATTGCGCCAATTTTTGCATCCAGTCTTGTGCTGTTTGCGCTGCCTGAATCACACGCTTATATCCAATATGCTGCTTTATTGGCCATATTGGTTGGTGCGATTTTAGTGATTGCCTATTGGTGTCGTTTAGGATGGTTGGCCTATTTGCTTTCTTACCCAGTAACGATTGGATTTATGGCGGGTATTTCTTGTCATATCATCATTGCGCAATTGCCACTGATTTTTGATATTCATGTGACAACATCTGAAAACTTACCAAAGTTGTGGCAAATCATCTCGCATTTGAATGAGTTGAATCCGGTCACTACGGCGATTGGTTTGTGTGTGTTTGGTTTGATTGCCTTTACGTCTTGGCGTAAGTCTCACATGCCATCAGCATTGATTGGTTTGGCTGTCAGTATTTTCTTAACTTGGTATTGTCATCTTCCACAATACGGAGTGAGTACATTAACTGCGATTCATGCGACTTTGCCATCCATTGATTTGTTGTCATTGCCTTGGCATGAGATTCCAAAGTTATTGCCATTGGCTTTCTTGATTGCGATTGTGTGTGTTATGCAGACGGCGGCGATTTCGCGCAGTACTCAAGAATCGACTTCCTCTTTGGATAAAGATTTCGCGGGTATTGGTTTAGGATGTATGTTCTCTGGGGCCATTGGTTGTTTTCCTATTAACTCAAGTCCACCACGGACTATGATCGTGAAAGCGGGCGGTGGTCGCTCACAGCTATCAGCATTAGTTGCAGCTGCCGTTTTGCTTGTTGTTGCCCTATTTGGTGGTCAAGTATTGCAATACGTACCACATGCAGCGTTAGCAGGCGTCTTGGTTTACATCGGATTCAGTATTTTTAAATACAAAGAAATTAAACGTATTTATCAACAAAGTCGCGATGAATTCTTTTTGTGTATTGCTACGTTCGTTATGATTTTATTATTCCGTATCGAAATTGGTGTTTTGATTGGTATTATTCTGTCATTACTTAATGTTATTTACAGCATTGCTCGCCCTCATTACTATGAGTTAAAGCGTGTTCGTGGCACGGACAACTGGGCACAATTATCACCATCACCTGCAAGTGATTTAGAGCGTTTAGACAAAGTAGGCGTGTTTCACTTCTCTGGTCCTTTGAATTTTACCAATGCGGATTATTTTTGTAATAAAATTGAAGGTTTGATTGTTGAGCGACCACAGATTTCCTTAATGGTGATTGAGTGCAGTAAAATCATTAACTTAGATTTGACTGCTGCTGACCGTTTACGGAAGTTAGTGGGTGATTTGCATCGCCAAGAAGTGGATATTGCGTTTGTGAACTTTAACGCTTATCGGGCTAAGAAGATGGCACAAAGTACGGAACTGTTTAAGATATTAAAACACGTGACGGTCTTTGGTACGGTACATCAGGCAATTGATACATTAATGCCAGACGCAAAACCGTTTTAAGTTTGATTTCCAATGAAAAAAGCCTTGCTTAGCAAGGCTTTTTTTTGTCTGCGATTTATGACATTCATTTGAAATGGAAAAACAGATTTTATGAAATAAGGTTTTCTTTTTGAGTGACTTTCTCTACTCTGAGCATCGATCAGAACGATATGAGTTTAAAGGACAAATAATGAAAAAGTATTGGAATTATTACATTCAAGTTTTAAAGCAATACGCTAATTTCAAAGGGCGAGCAGCACGAACCGAATATTGGAGTTTCTTTGTCATCAACTTGCTCATGGGCTTTGTTATGGGTGGGTTGGATATGGTGGTGCATACTTCCCAGTTTTTTGATGGTGGTGGTTTATTAGCAACCATTTATTCTTTTGGTGTATTGATTCCGAACCTTGCTGTTGCAGCACGTCGTTTACATGACACAAACCGTAGTGGATGGTGGTTATTGATTGGTTGTATTCCTGTATTAGGTATCCTTGTTTTGCTGTATTTCTTTTTCAAACCAAGTCAATCTGGAAAAAATCAGTTTGGATCATAACCGACAGCATAAATTAGTGTTGTGATGATGTCATGATGGTGACAATGCAGAAATGGCAACTTAATTTGTTGCCATTTTTTATTATTATCAATAAGACGAAGACGGCCCTGATTTTTTCATTGTCGTACGGTATTAAGGGCTATCGCTTAGATTCGAGTAGGTGAAAGCAATTCAATATATAAATAGCATTGTCTGCCTAAGGATCGAAATGCTTAATGATTGGGCGATCTTGTATTGAGTCTTTGCTCTTGGTTAACAGGGCTTAAAATGTGTTTTAAAGAAAACAATATACGTTTTCTAACGGCTATCATCTAACCTTAGACTCTATCGATACGATTAATATTTTGAATTTTTAAGCATGATCTTTTTTCTGCTTATTTTGTTATAAAAAATATTGTGTGTGTTAAAAACACATTGATGATGAGTTTTTTTCTTACTTATTGTGATAAAGCACCTATTTTTAATCTTTATATTTCTATAAGGAATGTTTTATTGTTATTAATGCTGGTATTAAACCTTTATTTTAATGTGGATTAATCGTTTGCTACTTTTATTAAAATAAAAGTTATTAATCACTATATAAGTAATGAAATATGATCTTGGTAAATAAATTAAATTTAAAAATTTCAAATAAAAACATAGAGTTATTTTTTTATTGTAACTTTACCTATCTAATTGATAGGCATAATCGTTTTCCTCTTATTTTTTGAAATGATACTATCCTGACCAACAAACATTCATTGCTCTACTCGAATTCTTCGATTGGCGTAATAAAGGAAGTATCCAATGGCTAAACCAGAAAATAATAGCATCGTCATTTTTGGTGCATCAGGCGATTTAACGCATCGCAAGTTGATTCCTGCTTTTTATCATTTGTACGCCAACGGTATGTTACCCGATGATTTCGCGATTTTGGGCGTTAGCCGTACTGAATACAGCGATCAAGGGTTTCGTGATCGTTTAAAAGAAATTTTGACTGCCAGTGAAGAGGTGGATCAAGCCATTCTTGAAAAATTCAGCGCGCATTTGTATTACCAGCCTTTAAATACGTCTGATCCAGAAGAATACGCGGTATTAACCGAACGTTTAGCGCAATTGGATGAGACACATAAAACCAATGGCAATACGGTCTTTTATTTAGCAACCTAGTTTATACGGTGTCATTCCCCGTTGTTTAGGTTTGCAAGGCTTAAGCGATGAAACTCAAGGTTGGAAACGCTTAATCGTTGAAAAGCCGTTTGGTTATGACTTAGCGTCAGCGCGCTTATTGGATGAACAAATTCACGCGCATTTCCAAGAACATCAGATTTACCGTATTGACCACTACTTGGGTAAAGAAACGGTTCAAAACCTATTGGTATTCCGTTTCTCTAATGGCATGTTTGAGCCATTGTGGAACCGTAATTACATCGAATACGTTGAAATCACAGGCGCAGAGCACTTAGGTGTGGAAGAGCGTGGTGGTTATTACGATGGCGCAGGCGCAATGCGCGACATGTTCCAAAACCATTTATTGCAAGTGCTTTCAATGGTTGCCATGGAGCCGCCAGCGGTCATTAATGCGGATTCTATGCGTGATGAAGTGGTGAAAGTGATGCAAAGCTTCCAGCCGCTGAGCGAAAAAAATATCGAAGAAAACTTGATTTTAGGTCAGTACACTGAATCAACAGTTCGCGGTAAGCACATGCCGAGTTACCGTGATGAACACGGAGTCGCAGACGATTCTCGCACTGAAACCTATGTGGGTTTAAAAATGTTTATCGATAACTGGCGTTGGAATGGCGTGCCATTTTATGTCCGCAGTGGTAAGCGTTTACCCACTCGTGTGACCGAAGTTGTGATTCATTTTAAAAAGACACCACACCCTGTTTTTGGTAAAGATGCGCCAGCGAACAAATTAATTTTGCGTATCCAACCAGATGAAGGGATTTTGATGAAGTTTGGTTTGAAAAAACCAGGTGCAGGCTTTGAATCTCAAGAAGTATCAATGAACTTCCATTATGGTGATTTGGCAGAAACCAATATGCTAACCGCTTATGAGCGTTTATTGTTAGATTCCATTAAAGGTGATGCGACGTTATTTGCGCGTACTGATGCTGTAGAAGCTTGCTGGCAGTTTGTACAACCGATTTTAGATTACAAAGCGGATCCAAAAGCGTTATACGGTTATGCCTGTGGTACATGGGGACCGAAAGAAGCGGATGAAATGCTGGCTCGTGATGGACGAGAATGGCGTTTTCCATGCAAAAACTTGGCTGATACGGATTATTGCGAGTTATAACATGATTAATTTTACCCGATTTGATACCCCGAATGATGTGGTTGTGGCGTTAGCTGAAAGCATAAAAACTTACAGTGATTTGAATCGCCCTGTGCACATTTCATTATCGGGAGGCAGTACACCAAAGTTATTATTTAAAGTGTTAGCACAAGCGCCTTATGCAGAACAAATCCAATGGAAAAATCTGCATTTTTGGTGGGGTGATGAACGCTGTGTTGCACCGGATGACGCTGAGAGCAACTACGGACAAGCCGCTGAGATTTTATTCTCTCATATTGAGATTCCAGCAGAAAACATTCACCGCATCATCGGTGAGAATAATCCTGAGCAAGAAGCACAACGATTTGCTCAAGAGATGAAAGAAACGATTCCAATGGTTTCTGGTTTTCCTCAATTTGATTGGATTTTATTAGGCATGGGTGAAGACGGCCATACGGCGTCTTTATTCCCGAATCAAACAGATTTCACAACAAACAAATTTGCGATTGTGGCGATTCAGCCACAATCTGGGCAGCAACGTGTTTCTAAGAGTGCACGTTTGATTGAAAATGCCCTGCGTATTACCTATTTAGTGTTAGGTGATAGCAAAGCAACCTTATTAAAAGAAATAAATGACAATGCCTCTGAATCTTTGCCTTATCCTGCGGCAAAAATTCAGTCTCAAATAGGCATTACAGAATGGTTTTTAGATTCTGCCGCGGCAAAAGCGTTGGCATAAAGGAGTTAGTTATGAAAGGTGATATCGGCGTAATTGGTTTGGCGGTAATGGGTCAAAACCTAATTTTAAACATGAATGATCACGGCTTTAAAGTGGTTGCGTACAACCGTACTACTTCAAAAGTAGACGAGTTTCTAGAAGGCGCAGCAAAAGGCACGAACATTGTTGGTGCTCACTCTTTGGAAGAGCTTGTATCGAATCTTGAATCACCACGTAAAATCATGCTGATGGTACGTGCAGGTGATGTAGTCGATGCTTTCATCAATCAATTAGTTCCTCTATTAGACAAGGGCGACATCATCATTGATGGTGGTAACTCTAACTACCCAGATACTAACCGTCGTGTGGCTGAATTGCGTGAAAAAGGCATTCGCTATGTGGGTGCGGGTGTATCTGGCGGTGAAGAAGGCGCACGTTTTGGACCTTCAATCATGCCAGGTGGCGATAAAGAAGCATGGGAATTTGTAAAGCCTATTTTCCAAGGCATCTCAGCAAAAACCGCTGAAAATGAAGCGTGTTGTGACTGGGTTGGTAAAGATGGCGCAGGTCACTTTGTGAAAATGGTTCACAATGGCATCGAATACGGTGACATGCAGTTAATCAGTGAAGCATACCAATTCATGAACGATGGCTTGGGTTTATCTCACGATGCAATGCAAGATATCTTTAAAGCGTGGAACACCACAGAGTTAGACAGCTACTTAGTTGAAATTACCGCTGACATTTTGGGTTACAAAGACGAAGATGGCGCACCTTTATTGGATAAAATCCTAGACAGCGCTGGTCAAAAGGGTACAGGTAAGTGGACAGGTATTAATGCACTTGATATGGGCATTCCATTAACCTTGATCACTGACTCTGTATTTGCTCGTTGTCTATCGTCATTAAAAGATCAACGTGTTGCCGCTGAAGCGTTATTTGATAAGAAATTGGGTGATATCGACGGCGATAAGATGGAGTGGGTTGAAGCATTGCGTCAAGCGCTATTGGCTTCAAAAATTATCTCTTACGCACAAGGTTTCATGTTGATTCGTCAAGCGTCAGAAGATTACAACTGGGAATTAAACTACGGTAACGTTGCACTTATGTGGCGTGGTGGCTGTATTATCCGCAGTGCATTCCTAGGTAATATTCGTGATGCGTACGCAACGAACGGTGATTTGCAATTCTTAGGCTCAGATCCTTACTTTAAAGCGATTTTAGATGAGTGCATGAGCGCATGGCGTAAAGTGGTGTCTAAGTCATTCGAAATTGGTTTACCAATGCCATGTATGTCTTCAGCATTAACCTTTTTAGATGGTTACACAACCGCACGTTTGCCTGCAAACATGATTCAAGCACAACGTGATTACTTTGGTGCGCACACTTATGAGCGCATTGACCAGCCACGTGGCGAACACTTCCACACAAACTGGACAGGTAAAGGCGGCAATACTGCATCAACAACGTACGATGTATAATTCGCTTTCTTTATTCGATTGAAATGAAAAGCCCTCCGATTAGGAGGGCTTTTTTTATGCTCTGATTTTCAATAAGATTGAAGTGCTTATGATGCTGAACTGGCGTTATCACTTGGACAAATCGCTGCCGTGAGTTGTTGATTAACTGAGTAAAAATTATTAATGTTCGATTTCACTAAGAATTGTGCTGCTTGGTAAGGTGAAACGGGCTTACATTGGAAGTTTGGAAAGTAAGTCTTAATTGCAGCCAAACAATAGCCCGCTCGGAGCGTATCCGCTTGTGATGCCGTTAAAAACGACAGAAATTGTGGCTTACCTTCGGCATTGTAAATGGATAAGTAATCTTGACAGGAAATCTGTAAATACAGCATTTCTTTTTGTTGATTCTTCGCCACTGCCGCCCCACGAATTTTCATCTCTTTGATGGCTTCTGGTTTATCTGTTGTGATGAATTGCATGTGTGAAATAGTAGGATCAGAATCCGTATTGTTTGGATCTTGCGCTTGATGTGTGGCGATATTCGGGTGCGCGAATGCTGAAAAGGACATTAAACCCGCAATAAGAGTAAAGGCCAGTGAAAGGGTTTTCATGCTGTGTGATCCTCTGCTGCTGATTGACGTTTTCTTCCCACCCATTTTAATGGCAAAATTTGCAGTGCAATCACCACAAGATAAATCATTAAGGTCAGTACGCGCATCGCTGGGTTATAAATAAAGTGACTGTATTCTGCGAACAGAAAAAGCAAGATTAACGTTAAAAAACCAATGTAACCAAAGATTCGGCTAATAACAGTATACCAATGAACCTGTACCTGTTTTGCGGTGCGCCATTGCCAAATAAACAACAAAATTAAGCTCACCAAAAAGATGATATCTGCAAAGTTTAACTGGCTGAGTCCAACACTGTTAAAGCTAAAAATAGTCAGTAAAAACTTAGCGGCAAAGCAGACGCCTGCAATGGCAAATAAGGTTCGCCAAACGGCAAGTAATATACCAATAGCACTGACTTTTTGAGAAGGAGAGGGGGAGGTTGTTTGTGTCATTTTTTAGCGCAATTCAGAGGAAAATTGCAGAAATTATACCATTCTGTGATTTTTTAGCGTCTATTTATTTGTATTACATTATTCGATGACCTTTTGCTTATCAGGTAAAGGTTATCGATTCCTCTGATTTTTATAATGACATTTGATGAAATTCTTTATTGATTTGGTGAGTATTCGAGTATTCGAGTATTCGAGCATCTAGGAATCTGAGTGATTGCTATAAATATACTTTCATAATAATGGTAAGGTCATCTTCACTTTTTAATTACCTGGATAAGAGCGGGTAAAGCTGTCTGGAATGTTATTCAATAAATCTTCTTTTTCTGCAATCCAACCGTTGCCTTGTACCGAACGTAAAAAATAGTGTTTATCGTTTGAGGTTTGAAATTCTCCTTCAGTAAAGGAGGGCGTTTGAGTAAAACTGCCAATGATTTTTCCTGTTTCGTCACTTAATGTCCAATTTTTAGCTTGGTTACGCCATTGTTCAACTCGATCAATGACAACGCGAGTCGTACTGCCATCGGGGGTTTTAAGTAGCACGCTGTCGCCCGTTTGTAGGCTACTGAGGTTTTCTTCATTCAGATCAATAAACAGTCTTTTGTCTAATTTGTCTTTATTGGGGCGAATTTTGGCCGTTTTTGTACTGGGTTGCCATAAATCAATAGGACGGAATCGACCTGATGGCTCATTATCTATCGCATTATCATCTTTAGGGATGGGGTTATTTTTAAAGAGTGCTTCGTCCCATTCGTATTGTGCTAGGGTGTGAGATTCTGGTGCAATAATCGCCGATGGTGGGATTTCATTTAATAGATCTGCTGGCTGGGAGGAAATCGATAACACGCTAATGGGCGTTTCACTGGTGATTGGCGTATGTCTGGGCGACAGTGAAGGAATGGAATCGAGCGTCTTTTCTCGCAGTGTTGTGGTTGGGTGTTCTTTTGGATCTGGCCACCAAAGGACAATGACTGCAAACAAGGCAGCCATTGTCAAAACACCTAATGTGATGTTATGTCGTTTCAAGGTGTAGGAGCCTCCGAATGAGTAACATCAACGTTTAAATACAAGTCTTCTTGGAATGAGCGTTCGCGTAATCCTCGTACTTGAATGTTGATTTTCGCTTCGTATTGACCTTCAGGTAGGTTTGGATTGTCTGTCGCCACATATTGGACTTTGATTTGTCCCCAATGTGGGCCGTTCGTACAATACGCGGCATTGTTCATTTTTGTCCAGCCACATCCGGCATAACGCTGAGCTCGTAATCGCAGAATTTGGCTTTCATTGGTTTCTACATTCGTTACTGGCACTTTTAATCGTGTCCATGTATTTAAACGGCCATGCCAGCGTGGGCGTTTGGGTTTTGCAATTTTGGGTGCAAGGTAATAGACACTGCCTCGTACGGTATCGTCATAACGAGGGCCTTCAAAATGGGCTGTTTCAGTCACAGTACCATCAACAGGCAATTCACTGTCGAGTGTGATGTCTGCATTGATTTCATACAGTTTACTAAATCGGCGCATGTGCCAGCCGCGTGCTTTTAGTGTAAATGCTCCTTGATAGTGACCGAGTGGCAATTCAGGATTATCGGCTTGACTGAATGAGACTTTCAATGTGCCCAAGTTGGCTCTTGGATAACACCAAGCGCCGTTATTTATTTGCCCCCAACCACAATGAGTGAGGCGTTGAGCACGAACCACAACAGGGTGAGTTTGACCTGTGCTGCTCTCGGTTAATTCAACCAGTAAGCGAGAATGCCCACTTGGGTAGCGCCAAATACGACGTTTTGGCCCTTTGAGAACATTTTCAAAAGGTAAGTAATAAACGGTTCCTCGCACTTCTTTTTCGATTTCATCAAACACTAATGGTGTGGTTTCTGTCAGCTTAGGTTCGTTATTTTCTTCCTTTTCTTGACGAGGATCAGGGTTTGCTTCTAAGGTTTTTACGACGGGCGCAACTTGGCGTAGCCAGTCAATGTGAGGCGCAATCGCACCATGGCCTGAGGTATAACCTGCCCAACCCATCCACCATGAGGTAACAGCAATCGCTAGATTATGATCGTTATCTTGTTGCCATACCGCTGAACCGCTGTCACCAGGAGAAGCAAATGCCCAGCGATCGCTTGCACCTTCATACGCTCGATTGATTAAACAGTTGAGCTCACTGTCGAAGAATTCCCCTTGTCCGTGACGACGTCCGATACTGCGAACTTGCCCCAAACTTGGGCTGCCGAGTATGCCATACCCAGCAAACTCAATGGGTTTTAATAAGCGTTGTACTGTATTCGGATCGCTGTCGACGTAAGGTGGTGTCGCTTGATTTCCTGAACTGTCTAGAGGGGCTGTTAATAAGGGGATTTTAGCGACGGCAATGTCGGTGCCACAACCTTGATAGGCTTTGAAATAGTTCGTAGAAGTTCCTGAGGCGATCAACCGCCCATCGCCCGTTCGGAAAGAAACGTGTTGACCGGTGTATTCGGCTTCTTGATCACTTTGTGCGCCAGCCAAACAGTGTGCTGCCGTTAAGATGTACGCGTGATCATCTTGGGTACCCAGCCAAGTACCAGAACAATAACTGTCGCTGATCACCAAACCGACAGCATTAAATTTGTCATCCAATGTTGGTTGGTTTAAAGCATTATCGACCGCATTGACGGTTGTGCTATGAGCATCTAAAGCCCCGCCTAATTCAGTGTATTTTTGTTCGGTCAATCCTAAAGCATAGACAGGAAATGCGAGACAGCTACAAAGCATGATCGCAATTGGGGAGTAAATTGGTGGGGTGTGCTGTCTGAACCACTTCATAACAAGTGCGCCTTTTTCAAACAGAAAGAGGCGAACTATCGCTTATTAGGCTAAGAAACAAGGACGACAATCTTACCTCTAGAGATAACTTCAGTGTAGAAAAAAGACGATCATCCTCTTTGTCTTATTTTTAAGAACGAGAGCATATCCTACTGTTTAGATGGTTTAATGTAGTTATTAATCATAATAGTAGGACATCTTTTTGATGATTAATGGATTTCTGTGTGTGGGCAGGTACGCTCTTTCTTGATAAATGTGGTGTAGGTTAAACCAGACAATAAAACCACACTGGCAGGTATCAGAATAGCGCTGTAATGAAAGCAATCAAAAAACAGAACACCCAGACTAGAGCCTATCAAGAAACCCAAAAATAGAACGGATTGAATGGCAATTTTTTTCTTATTTGCTGTTTTTCCGGCTAATAAGTTACCAAGAGAGGCACCTAAATCCGAAGTGATCCCCGTTAAGTGGGTCGTTCGAATCACAGATCCGCTGTAAGTCGTGACCAAGGCATTCTGTAACCCACAAGCGATTGCGGCAAACCACTCACCAGAGAAGCTGTTATGCGATAAGCCAATAAAAGAAAGCATCAAAAAGAGACTCTCTAAAATCAAAGCAATGCCATAGCTGCGGCTAGCACATAAGGATTCATTTTTAACAATAAAGCCACTGATGACAGCGCCAATAAAAAAGAAAAAAACGATAGAGAAAGTCAGTAACGCATCATGAAAATTAAAATGTGCTAAATCAATGGCCGTTTTGGATATCGTACCTGTCACGTAAGAAATGGCACGATGAGAAAAGCCTAAAACAGCAATGGTATTGGTTAACCCAGCACAGGCAGATAGGATAAATCCCCCGATCCATATCCAACGGGGTAAGCGGTTAATCACGAAAAAGCCTTTGTGAACAAATGAAATGAAGGAAACTTAAATAACAGAAACAGAAACAGAAACAGAAACAGAAACAGAAACAGAAACAGAAAATAGAGCAGACTGCCGATAATAAACGCGAACAGTCTACCCCCTTGATGTGGGATTACAACCATCTCTGTCGTTAGCTAGGACTCATTTGCGGCGAAATTAGAGTGTGGAGAAACTATCGGATTCATTTGTGTTAATGGTAATGCACTTAATAAATACTCTAAAAAAGCCGTAAATTTAGGCGTTAAACGCTGGCTTGATGGGTAAACAATATGAATATCAATATCAGATGCTTGGTATTGATCCAATACGCGAATCAGTTTTCCCGTGTCCAAAGCATGTGCCACCATTGGGTAAGGTTGCAAAGTGATCCCCATACCTTGAATGGCAGCTAACAGTTGTGCTTGTCCATTATCAATGATCAAACGAGAACTTAAATTCACCATAAAGTCGCCATCATTGCCGTGAAAGTGCCACATTTTTTTATTTTCTGATAAGCGGCTGTGCAAACATTGGTGTTTGTTTAGATCATTTGGGTGGTTTGGAATTCCGTGTAATTGTAAGTAGGACGGAGAGGCACAAGGAATGTTTTTGTAACTGATTAATTTGCGAGCAATTAATCGACTGTTTTCAATATCGCCTAAACGAATGACAGCATCAAATCCTTCATTAATTAAATCAACATTACGATTTGTGAGCACCAGTTCAATATCAATTTCATGATAATCATGCATAAATTTTGCAATAAGTGGCGTAAGTATGTATCCAAAGGTAATGGATGAAGCCAACTTAATTCGACCTCTAGGGGCATTTAAATAACGAGAAGCCTCATCTTCTGCGGCTTTGACTTCGGATAATACGGTTTTGCACCGTTGATAATATTGCTGTCCTAATTGCGTAAGGCTTTGTTGTCTTGTTGATTTATTAAGTAATTTTGCTCCAAGACGTTGTTCAAGGTGTCGAACATGCTTACCCACCATTTGCGGGCTCATTTGTTGATCTTCTGCTACAGCGGAAAAAGATCCCAATTCCACCGCTTGAACGAACACCGACATACTGGTCAATCTATCCATAACTATTCACTTTGTGAGTTTCGTCAAAAACATTAGAAACCATGAGTTTCGAGATTAAGTGTTATTTAACGATTTATGTTCTTTCTAGTTGCGAATACAATAACAAAAAAATCATTGAGCAGGTGAATATTCTCACTTGTGATTAATGAAACGATCTATCTATTTTTATACACACGATAATAATACAGAGAAAGGTATGGTTACTTTGTTTGCTCCGCATGAAATTATCCTTGGAGGATTCAGCTTACCGCCGTTATTGGTGTCGGGGCTGTTGGCATTAGCTTGCACATCCATCACTGTACGCATTTTGAATAAGTTACGATGGCACCGATTTTTTGTGTCGCCACCTTTGGTTGAGCTGTCGTTAACAATTATTTACACCGTGTTGATTGGCACGTTTGTTATCCCTTCTTAATCTTAAAGTTGTTTGACTCATGAATTTAATTAGACGAATTGGCTTTACCGCCGTATTAGTATTATTAGCGATTGCCGCCATTGTGTGGAAATACCAACAGTATTTAGTAAACCCTTGGACGCGCGATGCGCAAGTACAAGCACAAGTGATCACCATAGCACCGCGTGTGACGGGACCAATTGTGGCATTAAACGTTAGTGACAATGAAAAAGTCAGTGTTGGACAGCCTTTATTTCAAATTGATCCAAGTACTTATAAAGTGGCATTAGCACAGGCTCAGGCTTCATTGTCTCAAGCAAAAGTGGCAGTGTCAGAAGCGCATGAACAATTAAGCCGTTCTCAGGCCATGAATAAGGTGGATCCGGGCGCTGTGGCAAAACTTCGTATCATTAGTTTGCAAAATAACGTTAACTCTGCAAATGCTTCGGTACAGCAGGCGCAAGCAGAGGTCGCTCAAGCTCAATTAAACTTGAACTTTACAAAGGTTGTCGCGCCAGTCAGTGGGTACATTACCAATTTAAAAATGCAGCTTGGTGCACAAGTTGTTGCCAATAAACCCGTTGTGGCTTTGATTGATAAGAAAACATTTTGGATACAAGCCTTCTTTAAAGAAACCGACATTCAACACATTCATCAAGGTTCTCATGCTGTGGTTACCTTAATGAGTTACCCAGATACCCCGATTAACGGAACCGTTACCAGCATTGGGTATGGTATTAACCCTGAAAACCCAACGAACAGTGGTAACTTACTGCAAAACGTTAACCCAACGTTTGAATGGATTCGTTTAGCACAACGTGTGCCGATTCGCATTCATTTAGATGATTTACCAAAGAATGTGGTTTTACGTGTGGGTACTACCGCCTCTGTTATCATTGAGCAGCATGAGTCGAACGAGTGAATATCTCAGCCTTATACGAACGTGCTAAGTTACCCATTAAGGTTGGGCTAGCATTAAGCATTGCGATGATGATTGCGAGCTGGCTAGGATGGGATCGTCCTTATTGGGCGGGTTTAGCCGTAACCGTAATGTCCATGATGGAAACCAGTGGTCACAGTTTACGTAAAGGTAAGTGGCGTTTGGTGGGAACATTTTGTGGTATGACGTGTGCCTTTTTATTATCGGCATTCTTCGCGCAAGACGTTGGTATCATGATGGCCTTGTTTACCATATTAGTGGGTATCTGTGGTTACATGATTTTCAACCCACGTTATGGGTATATCTGGACCATTACGACCACCGTTTGTTCTCTTATTTTAGTGATGGGGGACATGAACCCCATCAGTGACTTTACGATTGCCACTTTACGTTTAGAAGAAACCTTATTGGGTTTTATCTGCCACATTGTCGTATTCAGTATTTTGTGGCCAAAGTCGAGTCGTCCCGTTTTTGAAAATGCCGTTTTAGACTTGTTGAAACAGCAGCAAACCAACTTAGTAAACCGTCGTCATCAGTTAGTGGAAAAAGAACACCATACGGTTGTACGTGTAGTATTGGGTGACGGTTTGAAGCTGGTCATGCGTTTACAAGATTTGTTGTACGGTGCAGAAGCTGACAGCTACCACATTTCTCGTGAGAAAAAAGCGTGGCAATACATTATTGAAGTGGGTGATCAATGGGCGATTGCGATTGGTCACTTAACCGAAGCGGTTGATTTGTTGAAAAATGCCGATTTGGATGCGGAAAAGTCAAAAATTGATGCCATTTTTACTTACTTACTGCATAACTTTCAGCAATGCGAAACCATGGTGCAAAAAGGAAAAGCGCCGAATAAACGGCAAATTTCGTGTTTCCAATACGTAAAGTTGGGTTCGCATCCTGAAACGGACATGCATACTCAAGGGGCTTTGTTGTTATTGGAGCGCCAACTCAATAGCATGGCAAAATTAAGTGATGAATTAGTTCTTGCATTCTACTCAGCGTATTCAGGTGAGCGTTGGTCGCGTGACGAGCAATCATTGCCGAAACCCGTTAAACGTTGGTCATTGGATACTGAGCGTTTAATTGCATCCTTTAAGATTATGCTGGTGGTCGCAAGCCTTGTTGTGATTTGGTATTATTATAACCCGCCAGGGGGATCTTTGATGATCGCACTGGGCGCTATTTTTGGTTTAACCTTCATCGGTTTACCATTTGCGAAAATGAAGGCAATTTTGTCCTACATTGTCGGGTGGAGTCTTTTTGTTCTCGTGGAATACATCTTTATTATTCCGTTGTTGGATCAAGCTTATCAAATTGCGCTGTTTTATTTCTTTAATACGTTCTTTATTTGGTTTGCATTTTCGCCAGCGAAGTATTTGATTTCACGAGTAATGGGTACAATGATTTTGGTGATCAGCACCAAAACAGTGATGTATTTGACCCCCGTTTATGATCCCAAACTGGCGGTATACATTTTAGTCTCATTTACCATTGGCTTGTTATTGATCATTTTCTTTAATGATTTTCCATTTTCAGCACAACCTGAGCGAGTCATGCTACGGCGTGTCAAAATGCTAAGAAATGTGTTGGCATGGCAATTACGCGATACTGTGGCTACTAAGCAAGAACGGCGGCGTTGGTGGGTGCCTTTAGTTGGGATCTTGTATAACATTCGCCCGATCAAATTGGTTATCGGTGCTGATAATGCAGCCAAAGCGATCCCTTGGAAAAAGTTTCCAGAGGTGAGTGAAGATCAAGCTCATGTCATTATTCAGCGTTTGTATTTGCTGGTGCTTCGTATCAACTCATTGAAAGACGGTTATGTAAAATGGCGTTTGAATACCAAGGATGATTTAGCACAATCGATGGTAAAGGACAGCGTCTTGCGTATTGCTTCGGCATTAGAACATGCCGATGGTTACCAAAATTTATTGGTATTAGAGCAGGAAATGTTGACCTTATATGGTGATGTTTATCGTCGTATTCATTTGATTGATCGCCAAGTGGAGATGGAAGGAGACATTTCCCAAGAAGAAGCGTTAAATCTTCATCGAGCTTTAGCATCGCTAGGATTGTTGGTAAATGAACTTAAAGTGCTTAACGAAGAAATGAGTAAATTTGATTTCAAAGCATTAGAGATTCAATATTTTACCATTTAAGCTACGATACGATACGATACGATACGATACGATACGATACGATACGATACGATACGATAGAAAAGAAAAAGCCGACATAATGTCGGCTTTTTTATTATGGATAACTGAATAAAATTTGTTATATGTTTATTGTTTTTGTTTTTGTTTTTTTCGAATCCAGATTGGCACAAAGGTATTCAATAATGTGGCAAAGACAATCAAAGCAACCCCAATGATTTTTGTACCAGACATGGGTTGATCAAAGAACGCAACTTGCCAGATCATAGAAAAAATTAAATTAGTGAAAATGATTGGAGCCAATTGCGATCCGGATTCGGCTAATTTATAAGCTTTACTGCGAAAAATTTGAGTATTCACTGTGCACACGGCTAAAAATAATACCAGCAATAGGATTGGATGCTGCCAGCCCGTTAATAAATGCCACTCTGTGCTGGCTTGCACTGGAGAAACAATGAGTAACGGTATCATGAGTGCTGAAGCGATAATAAAACTCCAAGCCCCGACACCTAAGGGTGTGAGTTTGGTTTTACTGGACGAGTAGTACATGCTTAACTGTGACCCAGCATTAAAAACACCGCCGCCTAAACCGATAAGAATACTCATGCCCATCTTCATATTACCAATATGACCAGCCATAAATAGAACGCCGATAAAGGTCAAAATTAAGTTAAATATAATTAAAGGTTTTACTTTAACTTTTAAGAAAATCCGTTCTAACAAAGGCACAAATAATGGGCTGGTACTAAACAGTACAACGGATTCTACTAAGGTCAGTTCTTTAATCGCCACTAAGAAACACAGTTGACTGCCTGCGATGCAAAAACCACGAATAATGAGTGCTTTCCAATTTCCTTTTTCTGGCATTGACCACTCAGTGATCATCATTAACCAAAAAATCATTAATGCAGGCACAAATAAGCGGAAAAAACATAACCAAGAGGCATCAAAGCTAGTGGATAAAAACTTGGCTAATAAACCCGTAACCGACAAACTGAGTGTCGAAAACAGCATAAAAACAACAGGACGTATTTCAGAATTCATTTTTTCCTCCTAAGGGCGGACACTTTACTGGAATTCCAGTAAAAAGTGAGTCAGTTAGTCTGAAAGCAAGGATCAGAAAAGCTGAACAATGGGAATAAAAAAACACCATGAATGTCTGAGATTTCATGGTGTTTTATTCGAAATATCATGAAGAAAGGAGAGGTTATCTTATTCTCTGAATTTCTCTTTTTACTTTAAAATAAGTGACGAAGTTCGTTCGAAATGGTTTCATAAAAATGAGAGAAAAATTCGCCCGCCTCATGAAAATTAAGCCAATTAGGCCCTAATGCAAAATGGCTCCAATCGGTTAATGCATTCCAAGCGGGATGAAATGGGGGAGTAAAGGCAAACAGAAAAACAATCGCACTGACTTGGCATAAACTGATCCAAGGGTATTTCGGGCAAGTTAAGCGAAATGCCGTACCAAATGATTTTTTCATACGCTTGTTGGATAAATCCACACTGTAGATTTCATCCAATGTTAAATGAACCAGACCACCTAATATCAAGAATATGCCCGATAACCAGCTAAATTCAGCTTGATACTCTAATTGGTTCATGACACACACTAAAATCATCCCGATCAATACAACAAAGGCAATACAGTGGCAAGTAGCTCGGTGAATAGTATAGCGAGCAAGCAATTTTCGGGCGCCGTAACGAATCAAGCAATAGCTGCCGATCACCAACACTAAAAGTGGCAGTAATGATATTCGCGAATAAAAATGACAGAGCATCGAAAAGGCAACCACAATTCCCAAGGCTCTAAAAATGACTTTCATGGATTTAGAATGCTTGGAATCCACATCCGGCAATAATCCACCAATTGTGCCTAAGCAGGTCATCCAAATGGCAGAGATAGGATCAAGATTACCTGCCGATAATAAAGTTGCTGCAGCAAGGCCACTGACAATCGCCGCCCCATTTAAGTGGGTACGAAAATTAGCCATGTGCGTGGATCTCATTCAAAAAAATCATAGGGGTCGGTTCTCAATAATCAGCGAATAAAAGTGGAAGAGGGATTTTAGCATCAATAAAAAGTGAATCAAAAGCGTAAACCCAGATTAAATCTTATTGATTCAGCACCCATTTCTTACGACTTTTTTGAGATCGAACAATATAACCATCAATATAAAGCCTTGATAATAAAGTGCTTAACTGACTATTGTGCAAATTGACTTTATGCCGGATCTCATGAGGTAATAAAGGTCGATTTTCTGATCTTAATACGCTTAAAATTCGTTGATGATCGTGATTTAGCGTATTACTGTCCTGATTTTCAAGACGATAGAAACAATCACTTAGAGATTCTGTTGCCATAAAAGGGCGTTGAAATTGAGTCTTGACCATAAATTTCAGCATATGCAGAAATGTTTTATCACGACTGAGTGCAATGACCAGATCAATCGTCTCGTGTGATTCTTTTAATACATCAGCCGCTTCAGGTTCTGGTGACACACAGTAGCCCATTTTTATGCCATCTTGAGTAACAAGATTATTTGGGTTATTGGATGCGGCAATCGCAAAAAGTTGCCCCTGAAGATCTCTTAATTGAAAGTGAGATAATGGGTATTGATCACCATCAATGACAATAACATTCATTTTTCATTCCTTATTCAATAAGCAATAAATTGAGTATAAAAAATCAAAACAAATAAAAAATGAATGGGAAAAAGGAATTTGAATCTTGTGAAAGAGATAAAGAAAAAGCCTGTTCGTAAGAACAGACTTTTTCAGAAAAGTGGTGCGTCTAGGCAGACTCGAACTGCCGACCCCTACCATGTCAAGGTAGTACTC
>CAMQZF010000004.1 GCA_947039525.1 uncultured Photobacterium sp.
GATCTTCCAATAGCTCTTTAATCGTGACTAAGAAACCCACCGACTCTCGACCATCCACTAAGCGATGATCGTATGATAAGGCTAAATACATCATCGGTAAGATAACCACCTGCCCATCAACGGCCATTGGACGATCTTGAATTTTATGCATGCCTAAAATTGCTGCTTGAGGTGGATTAATGATAGGCGTTGACATCAAAGAACCAAAAACACCACCATTAGTAATGGTAAAATTACCACCAGTAAGATCATCCACTGTTAGTTTATTATCTCGGCCTTTAATTGCCAGTTCTCGAATGCCTTTTTCAATCTCAGCTAAGCTCAATTTGTCACAATCACGTAATACAGGCGTCACTAAACCGCGTGGTGTTGAAATCGCAATACTGATATCAAAAAAGTTATGATAAACAATATCATCACCATCAATCGATGCATTAATTTCAGGATAACGTTTTAATGCTTCGACCACGGCTTTTACATAAAAAGACATAAAACCAAGACGAATATCATGACGTTTTTCAAAAACCTCTTTATATTGCTCACGCAATGTCATAATCGGCTTCATATTAACTTCATTAAACGTCGTCAACATCGCTGTGCTGTTTTTCGCATCCAATAAACGCTCTGCTACACGTTTACGTAAGCGTGTCATTGGTACACGCTTCTCACTACGGTAAATATTTTCAGATACTTTAAATACGGCTTCTGGCGTTTTAACCACAGGCTCTGGCGACGATTCTTTTTTCATCTCAATAAAAGCATCAATATCTTCACGGGTAATACGACCACCAACACCCGTTCCCGTAATGTTACTCGCATCCAAATCGTGCTCAGCCAATAAACGACGAACCGTAGGACTTAAAGCCTCATTTTGTTCTTCATTCAAGGCCGCTGTCGTACGTTTAACTGGGGATGATTCAGTCAAAGATGCGGTGTCTTTTGTATTATCACCCGGTGCAATTATCGATTTCATACGACCAATTAATTGCTTCGTTAATACCGTCGTCCCTTCATCTTCAAAAATCGCTTCCAATACACCGTTATCTGGTGCTGGAATTTCCAACACAACTTTATCGGTTTCAATATCGACTAACACTTCATCTCGAAGTACTGCCTCACCAGGTTGTTTATGCCAAGTTGCTACTGTGGCATCAGCCACAGATTCGGGTAAGTCTGGAACCAAAATTTCTATCGTCATTGGGCTGTATCCTTATTGTTCTAGCGCTTATTTTGTTATTGTTAGCGCATCTTCAATGAGCGCTTTTTGTTGTTTTAGATGAACTGACATATAACCTACCGCAGGTGAGGCTGACGCCGGACGACCAGCATAAACCAGTGTTGCACCTTGAGGTAATACAGAAAGGAAATTATGATGACTACAATACCAAGCCCCTTGATTTTGTGGCTCTTCTTGACACCAAACAAACGACATCGCATTAGGGTATTTCACCAAAATTTGCGTTAAATCCTCTTGAGGGAACGGATAAAGTTGTTCGATACGAATAATAACTACGTCGGTTTGTTCATTCTTACGGCGTTGTTCCAATAAATCGTAATAGACTTTACCTGAACACAATACGATTCGTTGTACCCCTAACGGATTGATCTCGTCCATTTCATCAATCACCGCTTGAAAATTACCATCCGACAATTCATCCAAAGACGACACACACAAAGGATGACGTAACAAAGATTTTGGTGACATGACCACCAATGGTCGACGCATTGGACGCAGCACTTGACGACGTAACATATGATAAATCTGAGCGGGTGATGATGGTACAACAACTTGCATATTCTGCTCTGCACACAATTGCAAATAACGCTCTAAACGTGCAGAGGAATGCTCTGGTCCTTGCCCTTCATAACCGTGTGGTAATAACATGGTTAATCCACACATACGCCCCCACTTTTGCTCACCAGAACTGATGAATTGATCCATGACAACTTGTGCGCCATTGGCAAAATCACCAAATTGTGCTTCCCAAATCGTCAAACCACTGGGTTCTGCCGTCGCATAGCCATATTCAAAAGCCAATACCGCTTCTTCTGATAACACAGAATCAAATACTTCAAACGGTCCTTGATTATCATGGATGTGGGCTAATGGCACATACACACTCGCATCTTGCTGATTATGTAACACGGAATGACGATGAAAAAAGGTACCACGTCCCGAATCTTGACCTGTAATACGTACCCGTTTGCCTTCATCGACTAACGTTGCATAAGCCAAAGATTCCGCCATCCCCCAATCAATCGCTTTATTACCTGCCATCATACTAAGACGATCATTGTATAATTTATCAACTCGACTTTGCAGTTGATGACTGTCTGGAACCTGACAAATTCGGTTACCCAAATCAATCAAACGTTCTTTGTTCATTACATGATGCCAGTCAGCTGTCCAATCGTGCCCCAAATACGGGGTCCAATCGACCGAATGCAATTGCATTGGACGCCACTCTTTCACGACACATTCTCCACTATCGAGAGCGTCACGGTATTCGTTGATCATGCTGGTTGCCGTTTCTAAATTCACGGTACCTAATTCGGTCAACTTATCTGCGTATAATTTACGAGGTGTCGAATGTTTTTTAATTTTTTGATACATCAATGGCTGAGTCGCATTAGGCTCATCCGCTTCGTTATGACCATGACGGCGATAACACACGAGATCAATCACCACATCACGCTTAAACTCATTGCGATAATCCAAGGCTAAACGAGACACAAAAGCAACCGCTTCTGGATCATCCGCATTCACATGGAAAATCGGTGCCTGTACCATTTTGGCAATATCAGTACAATATTGCGTTGATCGTGTATCTTGTGGATTCGATGTGGTAAAACCGATTTGGTTATTAATCACAATACGAACCGTACCGCCCACTCGATAACCTCGCGCTTGCGACATATTAAAGGTTTCAGCAACGACACCTTGTCCGGCAATGGAAGAATCGCCATGAATCGTAATCGGCAATACTTTATTACCGTCCGTATCGCCCAAACGATCTTGACGAGCTCGTACAGAACCAACAACCACAGGATTGACAATCTCCAAATGCGAAGGGTTAAATGCCAACGCCAAATGTACATTGCCACCAGAGGTTGCAAAATCAGCAGAAAAACCCTGATGATATTTCACATCACCCGTTCCCCAGGATTCGCCGTGTTTTCCTGCAAATTCATCAAACAAATCTTGCGGCTTCTTACCCAACACGTTTACGAGCATATTTAAACGCCCACGGTGTGCCATGCCAATCACAACTTCACGAATACCATGACTGCCCGAATGCCGAATTAGTTCCTTCATCATCGGAATTAGCGCATCACCACCTTCCAGAGAAAATCGTTTTGCACCCGGAAATTTAGCGCCCAAATAACGCTCTAACCCTTCAGCAGCGGTAAGCTCCTCTAAAAAAGTGATTTTTTCTTGATCGCTAAAGGTGCCTTTTCCAACTACAGACTCCAAGCGTTGTTGGATCCAACGCTTTTCATCGGTAGTGGTAATATGCATATATTCCGCTCCAATCGAACCACAATAGGTTGCTTTTAGTGCGTCATAAATATCGGCCAATTTCATAGTCTCTTGACCAATGGCAAAGGATCCGACATTGAATGATTCAATAAAATCTTCAGCGGTCAACTGATGAAACTCTGGACATAAATCAGGCACACGTTCTTGATGCCAGAGATCCAATGGATCTAAATTGGCATGCTGATGACCACGAAAGCGATAAGCATTAATCAATTGCAAAACACGAACTTGCTTTGCACCTGTATCTGGATCGGTTACCGCAGCAGTAAACAACGTATTTTCTCTCGCTAAACGACGAAAATATTCACGCACACGAGAATGCGGTTGTTCTACCGTATTTTCAGCCAACATGGGTAATCCATCAAACATCGATTGCCATTGTGGATCAACCGAGGTCGGATCATTCAAATACGATTCGTAAAGTTCCTCTACATACATTGAATTTGACCCACTCAATGCTGAAGATGATAACCATGACTTCATCATGCCCTTTTGCATTCTTTTCCCTTACTGCTCAATGGATACTATTGGCGTTTTCTTGATGACGGATGTTGAACTTACCGAGAAGATACTCAACATCCGACTTTTCTTTTTATACCGCTTGCTTCAATAACATGGATTTAATCTTGCCGATGGCTTTTGTCGGATTCAAGCCTTTAGGGCAAACACTCACACAATTCATAATGCCATGACACCGGAACACACTGTACGCGTCACTGAGTTCATTTAATCGTTCACTCACCGCTGTATCTCGACTGTCCACGAGCCAACGATATGCCGCAAGTAAACCCGCTGGCCCAACAAATTTATCGGGATTCCACCAGAAAGAAGGGCAAGAGGTTGAACAACAGGCACACATGATGCATTCGTATAAACCATCCAATTGCGCTCGTTCTTCAGGGCTTTGTAGATGTTCTCTTACGGGAGGATGGTTCTCTTCATTAATTAAAAACGGTTTTACTTTGGCATAATTTGCATAAAACTGTTCCATATCAATGATGAGATCCCGAACAACGGGTAATCCAGGTAAGGGGCGAATCACAATCGATTTTCCATTCATTAATGCAGATAATGGCGTCACACAAGCTAAACCATTTTTGCCATTCATATTAATGCCATCAGAGCCACATACACCTTCACGACAAGAACGACGAAACGCTAACGTTGCATCTTGTTCTTTTAAGGCAATCAAAGCATCCAGCACCATCATGTCAGAGCCTTCTTCAACCTCAAGCGTGTACTCTTTCATGTAGGGTGCATTGTCAACATCGGGATTATACCGATAAACTGAAAAATTGAGATTCATAATCATACCTCAATATGTGCGAATTTTAGGTGGAAATGCCTCACGCGTCGTTGGTGACATGTTCACCTCCCTACGCGTCATCGTTTCCGTCTCAGGATCATACAAACTATGACATAACCAAGACTCATCATCTCGCTCAGGAAAATCAAAACGAGAATGAGCACCGCGACTTTCTGTTCGATAATGAGCAGAAACGGCGGTGGCATAAGCCGTCTCCATCAGGTTATCTAACTCCAAACACTCAATACGCTGAGTATTAAACTCACTGGAAGTATCATCCAAACGAGCGGACTGCAAACGTTCACGAATGTTCTTTAATTCAGATAACCCCTGTGCCATTGCATCGCCTTCACGGAAAACCGAAAAATTATTTTGCATACATTGTTGTAAATCCTTTCGAATTTGAACAGGATCTTCACCTTTTTGAGTTCGATTCCAACGTTGCAAACGGGATAACGACTGTTCAATGTCTGACTCTGAAGCCACGCGTGCATCCTGTGCTTCTCTTAACGTATCGCCAAGATGCAAGCCAGTAGCACGCCCAAAAACAACCAAATCTAATAAAGAGTTACCACCAAGTCGATTGGCTCCATGAACAGAAACACACGCAATTTCACCACAAGCAAATAGTCCTTTCACGTCTTGATCTTGGCCATTCTTATCAAGCGTTAATGCCTGCCCTGAAACCTGTGTCGGCACACCACCCATCATATAATGACAAGTTGGAATCACCGGAATAGGCGCTTCTACAGGATCAATGTGAGCAAAGGTTTTCGATAGCTCACAAATGCCAGGTAAACGCGACTCTAAAACATCTTTTCCTAAGTGATCTAATTTCAATTTCAAGTGAGGCCCCCAAGGCCCATCACAACCCCGTCCTTCTCGAATTTCAATCATCATTGACCGTGCAACGACATCTCGACCCGCCAAATCTTTCGCATTAGGGGCGTAACGTTCCATGAAACGTTCACCGTCTTTATTCAATAAATACCCACCTTCACCGCGACATCCTTCAGTCACTAAGACACCAGCCCCGGCAATACCAGTCGGATGAAACTGCCACATTTCCATATCCTGAACCGGCACGCCCGCACGTAATGCCATGCCCACACCATCACCAGTATTAATGTGAGCATTAGTGGTAGACGCATAAATTCGACCTGCACCACCTGTGGCTAAAATGGTGGCTTTTGCTTTGAAATAACAAACCTCGCCTGTTTCCATGCATAACGCTGTCGTTCCAACAACAACACCGTCTTGATTCTTCACCAAATCTAACGCATACCACTCAGAAAAAATGGTCGTTTTATGTTTTATATTTTGTTGATACAGAGTATGCAATAACGCATGACCAGTACGATCCGCGGCTGCGGCCGTTCTTGCAGCTTGTTCACCACCAAAGGCTTTTGACTGACCACCAAACGGGCGTTGATAAATGGTGCCATTCTCAAATCGAGAGAATGGTAATCCCATTTTTTCTAACTCAATAACGGATTGAGGCCCATTTTGACACATATATTCAATGGCATTTTGATCACCGATATAATCAGAACCTTTCACAGTATCGTACATGTGCCATTGCCAATCATCAGGATGAGAGTTACCAAGAGCGACCGTAATACCACCTTGTGCTGAAACAGTATGAGAGCGTGTCGGGAAGACCTTTGATAACAAAGCACAGGTTAATCCCTGCTCAGAAATTTGCAGAGCGGCTCTCATTCCTGCCCCACCAGCACCAATAACTACAGCATCAAACTCACGAATTGGTATGTCCATTTACACCCCCCACACAATGAAAAAACCTGACAGCAAATAGGTTAATAAAACTAAAATAACGGTTCCTTGTAACACGCCACGCAATGCTTTTTCTTTGATGTAATCAGAGAAAACTTGCCATAAACCAATCCACGCATGAATCAACACGGCAAACAATGCTAATAAGGTAAAGACCTTAGTGGTTAATTGACTGAAAAACGTAACCCAAACGGCATACGACAACTCAGGAACAGTAATGAAAAAAATCATCATGTACAGTGTGTATAAAGTCAGAACAACCGCAGAAATTCGTACTAAGATAAAATCATGAATGCCATTTCGACCCACACTAGTTATTGGATTTACCATACGATAGCTCCTGAAAAAAGAGATAAAATAGCCACAATTACAAAGCTAACTTTCGCACTTTTTAATCCGGACTCTAACTCTTCAAACCACCCGTAATCCATGCATAAATGACGAATGCCTAACACTAAATGATAAAATAATGCGGTTAATATTCCCCATAAAATGAATTTAACGGGAAAGCTGTCCAACAATAGGCTAGCTTCAAAAAATCCATCTGGAGAAGACAAAGACAAATTCAATAACCACAATAAAATGGCAACGGCAGCAAATAAGATAACGCCAGTAATTCGATGTAAAATCGAGGCAATGGCAGTCATTGGAAAATGTAGGGTTGATAAATCAAGGTTAATCGGTCTGTTTTTCTTTTTTGTATTCACAATATCGCCCACTCAGCTCCTTGAAGAAGCGCATTATCATTGTCGAATAAAACTCAGGTAACTTATAAAACTCTGGTAACGGTTGCTTCTCTGCGAGATTTCGTTTAACACAATTCGCATTTTTGTTTTTATGTTGATTTGCTAAAAATGTATTTTTTACAAGACAAAAAACAAAAAAATTAACAATAATGCAACTGATAGCCCTCAGCGAGTATACGATTGAGATACTTTAATTACAAACAGCATCCTATGACCTAAAGCTCACTTTTCATTACAATTACAAAATAAAAACAAAACACACATTAAACGCTAAAAGAATACAAAAAATTGACAATTGCGTAACTCATAGGTACAACAAATACTCTTCCATATTGGATTTGGATTAATACACAAAGGAGATTGTTATGGCAGATAAAAAAGCCACTCTTCACATTGAAGGGGAAGCACCCATTCAACTGCCGATTATTGGTGGCTCTGTTGGGCCAGATGTGATTGATGTACGTCAACTCGGCACGAACGGCTATTTCACATTTGATCCTGGCTTTCTTGCTACAGCCTCTTGTGAATCTCAAATCACATACATTGATGGCGATAACGGTATTTTATTACACCGTGGCTACCCAATTGATCAATTAGCCAATAACGCCGATTATTTAGAGGTTTGTTACATTTTATTGTATGGCGAAGCACCTAATCGCGAACAATATGAACATTTTTGTGTGACAGTTAAACGCCACACTATGGTTCATGAACAAATCGCAAGTTTTTTCCACGGTTTTCGACGCGATGCACACCCAATGGCAGTGATGTGTGGCGTGGTAGGCGCACTTGCTGCGTTTTATCATGATTCATTAGATATTAATAATGACGAACACCGTGAAATTGCTGCTTTCCGTTTATTATCTAAAATGCCAACGCTGGCATCTATGTGCTACAAATACTCTATTGGTCAGCCTTTCATTTATCCACGTAATGATCTGAATTATGCAGAAAACTTCCTTCATATGATGTTTGCTAACCCATGTGAAGAATATGAAGTTAGCCCTGTTGTTGCTCGAGCCATGGATAAAATATTTACACTTCACGCAGATCATGAACAAAATGCGTCAACCTCTACTGTACGATTAGCGGGTTCTTCAGGTGCCAATCCATTTGCTTGTATTGCGGCGGGTATTGCATCTTTATGGGGACCTGCGCATGGTGGTGCAAACGAAGCTTGCTTGAAAATGTTAGAAGATATTGGCAGTGTGGATCGCATTCCAGAATTCATCGAGCGAGCAAAAGATAAAGATGACTCTTTCCGCTTAATGGGCTTTGGTCACCGTGTATATAAGAATCATGATCCCCGAGCAACGGTGATGCGTGAAGCTTGTCATGATGTATTAAATGAATTAAAAATTGATGACCCATTGCTTGATGTCGCGATGGAATTAGAGCGTATCGCCTTATCAGACGAATATTTTGTCAGTAAAAAGCTGTACCCTAATGTCGATTTTTATTCCGGCATTATTTTAAAAGCAATTGGAATTCCCGTTTCTATGTTTACGGTTATTTTTGCAATCTCTCGTACTATTGGCTGGATTGCGCACTGGAATGAAATGCACAGTGACCCAACGAACCGAATTGGGCGTCCTCGTCAATTGTATACCGGAAATGATGAACGTGAATTCAATCCCATTCACGAACGTGAATAACCACTTCACATCATAAAGGCTGCTTTTGCAGCCTTTATTTTTTCTAGATAAAAACATTACACTGGATTATTAATATCAATAAAAGTCACGTCCAGATCATGCTGCTGATGTAACCATTCACCAAGTGCCTTTACACCATATCGCTCGGTGGCATGATGACCGGCACTAAAAAAATGAATGCCCATCTCTCTTGCTATATGCACTGTTCGCTCAGATACTTCACCCGTAATGAATGCATCCAAACCTTGATTTGCAGCTAACTCCAAATAGTCTTGCCCACCTCCTGTACACCACCCTATGGTTTTTATTAATTTAGGCGCATTGTCACTGATATGTAGAGGTGCTCGATTTAATACACTGTCAATACGAGTAAACAATGATGAAGCTGACATTGGCGTATCAAACTTGCCCCACATTGCAATGGAAGGCGAACTTTTTTCTAAACCACCTTGGACATTTATCCCTAAACGCTGAGCTAGTTGCGCATTATTCCCAAGTTTAGGATGTACATCTAATGGTAAATGATAAGCGTATAAATTAATTCCATGAGACATTAATGCTTGAATACGACGGTATTTCATACCTCGAATCTCACTTGGCTCACCTTTCCAAAAAAAACCATGATGCACTAATACAGCATCTGCTTTCATTTCAATTGCAACATCAATTAAATCTTGGCAAGCAGTGACTCCTGTTACAATTTTTTGAATCTCTTTTTTACCTTCAATTTGTAAACCATTTGGACAATAGTCTTTAATAGATTGCGGAGATAACAAATTATTTAGGGTATTTTCTAACTCAAGATTATTCATGCTTTCTTCCCAATTTATCTAACGTAATTCAATACTCACATAAGCCTAAAGGATAAAAATCTAACGAGAAACTGAAATCATCACTTTTATGATCGTATTTTTTTATTACCTTATTTTATCAATGAAGACTAAGAGAAGATTGGATAAATCATCACTTACTTACAAGACCCTGATCTCTTTTTATTCATAACCAAAAAACACAAATATAATGACGCAAACCTTGCCATTAATTGAATCATCACAGTGGACTTAAATTATGGATAATAAGAAAAATCTACAGGCATTATTCACTCTGCCTGTATTAACTCAACATATACCTTATCAAGTGACTGACTCATGGATAAAAGCATTCAAGTATACCGTTTCACTGCCTAAAGATTTACCTACATACACAGGATCGAATCGACTCGGATTTTATTATCAATGGCTTTGGAAACAGAGCTTACAACACAATCATCAATACACATTGATTGCTGAGGAAATTCAAATACAGCAGGATAAACAAACGATTGGAGCGATTGATTTTCTGATTTATAACAATCGCACTCATCAGCTTGAACACTGGGAAGTTGCAATAAAATATTATTTAGAATATGGCGGACTTTGGGTTGGATCACAAATACATGATGAATTAACAAAAAAAACAAATCGTATGATTCAGCATCAACTCCAACTCACCGCAACCCAAACTTATCAAAATAATTATGAACGGCAATGGGGAAAAATAGAAAAAAGGCGATTAATCTTACAAGGTATGATTTTTCAGTCTCAAACTTCGTCAAACCATGATAAGAAACTACTGTCACCGTTGAATCCACGGGTTCCTAAAGGACAATGGATTCACGCAAAAGAGATACGCAATAAAAAACTCAAACCCTTAACAAAACTAGAATGGTTAAATCCTCCCTTATTTTCAGAGATACCAACCACAACCTTAACACCAACCGACATAATAAAATCAGTACAAGCAGTTGATTTAAAAGAAAATAGATGGTTTATTCTTCCAAATAATTGGCCGAATCAAGCATAAAAAATGCCTCATCAAGAGGCATTTTTTATCGTCACCATTTAATAGCGGCTAATCAACAAGCTATAAGCCTGCATCTTTAAAGACGCGGCTAACGATATCTTGTGCTTCTTGTTCAATTTGGCGCAAATGTGATTCACCTTTAAAGCTTTCACAATAAATCTTGTAAATATCTTCAGTGCCAGAAGGACGTGCAGCAAACCAACCATTTTCTGTGGTGACTTTTAAGCCGCCAATTGCAGCGCCATTGCCCGAAGCGTGGGTTAAACGAGCTGTAATAACATCACCCGCTAACATTTCAGCCGTCACCATTTCAGGCGATAACTGGCTTAATACTCGCTTCTGTTCGCCATTTGCAACCGCTTGTAAGCGATTGTATTGAGACTCACCGTGCTGTTCGACTAATTTCTCATAGTATTCTTGCGGATTCATGCCTGTTACCGCGGTAATTTCAGCCGCCAATAGACATAACAAAATGCCATCTTTATCGGTTGACCACGGCGTTCCATCCATACGAAGGAAAGAAGCTCCAGCACTTTCTTCGCCACCGAAACCTAAAGTTCCAGCAAATAAACCATCAACAAACCACTTAAAGCCAACCGGTACTTCACAAAGTTTACGGCCTAAGTCTTGAACAACACGATCAATCAACGCACTGGAAACCAATGTTTTACCGACTGCAACGTCTTTTCCCCATTGAGGACGATGACGATATAAATAATCAATGCAAACAGCTAAATAATGGTTCGGATTCATTAACCCTTTCGGGGTAACGATACCATGACGATCATAATCAGGATCATTACCAAATGCTAAATCATAGTTGTCTTTATGTGCTAGTAAGCCAGCCATTGCAAAAGGTGATGAGCAGTCCATACGCACAACGCCATCTTTATCTAACGACATGAAGCGAAAACTTGGATCAATAGTGTCATCAACCAATGTTAAATCGAGCTGATAAGCTTCTGCAATCTTACGCCAATATTCAATGCCTGAACCACCTAATGGATCAACACCTAATTTTAAATTGGCTTTTTGAATTGCTGCCATATCAATGACATTAACTAAATCATCAACATAAGGAGAAACCAAGTCTTGCTCAACGACTAAATGACTTTGACGGGCTTCATGGATAGACGTACGTTTTACGTCAATCAATCCCGCGGCAATAATTGCATTCGCTCTTTGTTCAATTGCTGTTGTTAATGCACCTTCAGCTGGGCCACCATGTGCAGGATTGTATTTAATACCACCATCTTGAGGTGGGTTATGAGATGGTGTGATCACGATTCCATCGGCTTGCACTTCATGATTGCGGTTATAGCACAAAATAGCGTATGAAATACCCGGTGTTGGCGTATAACCATTATCCTTTTCGATAATAACCTGAATGCCATTTGCCACTAAAACTTCAATCGTAGATACAAATGCAGGCTCTGATAACGCATGGGTATCCTTCCCTAAAAATAAAGGGCCTGTGATACCTTGTTCAGCCCGAACTTCGGCAACAGCTTGTGCTATTGCCCAAATATGATGCTGATTAAAGGTACCTTTATCTGAAGTACCTCGATGACCCGATGTTCCAAAAGCAACTTGCTGTTCTGTATTAACACTGTTTGGTTCAATCAAAAAATAATTGCTAACCAGTGCTGGTATATTATGCATATCTTGTTGCGTAGCACGTTGCCCCGCACGAGGATGAATGGCCATACACATTTCCTTGTTACAATTTAAAAATAAAAAACATTAAATTTCACTGCACACTTTCTCGATAATATCGGAATTAAAGTGCATCTTTTCCATTAATTGCTCAACCATTTGACGCTTACGATCGGTATTCGTATTCGTAATCACCCAAAAAGGCGTATCTGGCACCATTTTCGGTTTCGTGGTTTTGCCACTCGCTAATAACGTTTGTTCATTTTCAGAAAAATAAACGCGAGTACGACCTTTAAAAGCTGCCGCATCAGAAAATGACGTAGCATCCACGGTATACAAGGTAGTCAAAATCATCATAAAACGTGCAATCGATTTCTCTTCAGAAACAAACGCCTCTGAGATCAATAAAGATCGCAGGGATTTAACACGATCTCGTTTTGATCCAGATGTTATGTTTTTCACTTCAGATGCCAGTGTTGAAGCAGGAATGGCCGTTACGCTCTGAGCGACCGTTTTATCCGATAACATCAAAAGACGGCGTAAAATGTCAGAGGCACTTTCACCAATATCTTGAGTATTGCTCGCAATATAACGGTATAATTCTTCATCAACTTCAATCGTTTTCATTGTCGTATTCATGATCGGTCCATTAAAAATTCTTGCCAAGATTATATCGTGATCTCGATGTATACTCTACGATAAACCCAGCACAACCAGAGAAATTATCCGTGAATCTTCATTTTAAAGCGCAAGGAAGCGGCTCACCGATCATATTGATCCACGGGCTATTTGGTAGCAATGATAACTTAGGGTTACTCGCTAGACAGTTGAAAGAGAACCACAAAGTGATCAGTGTGGATCTTCGTAATCATGGACTATCTGCACACAATCAGCACCATGACTACCCTTCGATGGCACAAGATATTATTGCATTATTGGATCAAGAACAGATCTCAACATGTTCAATAATTGGACATTCAATGGGAGGAAAAGTAGCGATGAGCCTGTGTGATCGGATCCCTGATCTCATCGAAAAAGTAGTTATCATCGATATTGCCCCAGTCGCGTACTCAGGTCACCATCATCAAAATGTGTTTAATGCCTTAACTGCCCTTCAATCTGAGGTTATTCTCAGTCGAACACAAGCAGATAACGTTATGTCACACCATATAGAGGATCACGGAGTCCGCCAATTCTTACTAAAATCGCTCTATAAAAGAGATCAAAACCAATATCAATTGCGTTTTAATGCACCAATCTTAATGCAGTCATATGACAACATCATGGGGTGGCAAGAAATTTCGCCTTATAACAAACCCATTTTGTTTATTAAAGGACAGAATTCCTCTTATCTTTTACCCGAACATCATTCAGCCATTCAACGACAATTTCCTCAAGCCAAAGCCCATATCGTTGCTCAAGCAGGTCATTGGGTTCATGCTGAAAAGCCAGATCAAGTAAGTCGAATTATCTTGAATTTTTTGAATTAGGACGGCGTTAACAGAGGTTCTTATTCTATGATATAGTCATTTACACTCAACAGAGCAAAGGAATGACTATGTTGTATGAACACATGGATAAGTTAGAAGCAATTGGACTGGATCTTTTTTGTGCTGCTCTCTTTTTCTGTATTGGTATGGCAATAAAAGAAGTCTTACAAAAAGGGGATATTCCACCTTTTGGCAAAAAAATGGTGTGGCTCGTCTTGTTTTTAGGCTGCACAGGATTTCTTACCAAAGGGTTGATTCAACTGACTTGGCACAATACTATTTGAGCCTATTGGCAAATAACACTGCCAACACAACTGTGTAATTCAGTACTATAAACGCAATTTTTATTGATCGCCGCCATATATGTGCGGTCACTTTTCTATATACGGGTAATTTCGATTATGGCAAGCGTAGGTCTATTCTTTGGTAGTGACACTGGCAACACTGAAGCTGTTGCTAAAATGATTCAAAAACAACTGACATCTGAACTTGTGGATGTGAAAGACATAGCAAAAAGCAGCAAAGAAGACATCGATAATTTTGATTTGCTGCTGTTAGGCATCCCGACCTGGTATTACGGTGAAGCCCAATGTGATTGGGATGATTTTTTTCCTGAGCTTGAAAACATCGATTTTTCAGGCAAATTAGTGGCTATTTTTGGCTGTGGTGATCAAGAAGATTATGCCGAGTACTTCTGTGATGCAATGGGTACATTGCGTGACATCGTTGAAGGTAAAGGCGCAACCGTGATCGGCCACTGGGCAACCGAAGGCTATGAATTTGAAGCATCAAAAGCTTTAGTCGATGACAATCATTTTGTCGGCTTATGCATCGATGAAGACCGTCAACCTGAGTTAACCGACGATCGTATTTCTGGTTGGGTAAAACAAATTCACGATGAAATGTGCTTAAGCGAACTCGCCTAATTTTACTAGCACTCTATTTTTTAAACGCGCAGTAATTGCGCGTTTTTCTTTGTAATACGATGAATCACGCCTAAGTTAAATTCAAAATACCCTTCTATCATCTCAATAATCTCTTCTCATTTAATCAAATCGTCTTTCCCCTCTGGATCCCATTCTTTTTAAGGTTTATTGTTGATACAACGTCCCTTATAATCAATTTAAATGAGAACGACTATCGCATACCCGTATGTGGAAGCCAAAGGAACCTCGGATGTCAGATAATAATCATGCGCTAAAACAAGCTGGCTTAAAGGTGACACTACCTCGATTAAAAATTCTAGAAGTGTTACAAGAACCTGAATGTCAGCACATCAGTGCCGAAGACTTATATAAAAAATTGATCGACATCGGTGAAGAAATCGGTCTTGCTACTGTTTACCGTGTTTTAAACCAATTTGATGATGCTGGCATTGTTACTCGCCATCATTTTGAAGGGGGAAAGTCAGTATTTGAATTGGCTACTCAACACCACCACGATCACCTTGTGTGTTTAGATTGTGGAAAAGTGATTGAGTTTTCCGATGATATAATTGAAAAACGTCAAAAAGACATCGCATCAAGCTTTAATGTTCGTTTGACTAATCACAGCTTGTATCTCTATGGACATTGTCTCGAAGGCAATTGTCAGGAAGATTCGACATTGCACGATCGTTAAGTGATTTTCGATAAAATAAAGCTCATAATAAAAAACCCGCTAATAGCGGGTTTTTTTAATGTGCCTAATAGTGATATTACTCAGCAATTTTTGCCCAAGTATCACGCAAACCAACCGTACGGTTAAAGACTGGTTTTTCTGCAGTGTGCTCCACGTTGTCCGCACAGAAGTAACCCATACGTTCAAATTGGAAAGACGCTTCAGGTGTCGCTGATGCTAAACTTGGCTCAATGAAACCGGCTAGTGTCACTAATGATTCTGGGTTAATCGTACCCACGAAGTCATCTGCACCCGCTGGATTTGGCACAGTAAACAAACGATCGTACAGACGAATCTCAGCTGGAATACCCGCTTCTGCAGATACCCAATGGATAACGCCTTTCACCTTACGACCATCCGCAGGATTCTTACCCAAAGTCTCTGCGTCATAAGTACAGAAGATCGTCGTAATATTGCCTTCTTCATCTTTTTCTACGCGGTTTGCTTGAATCACATACGCACCACGTAGACGAACTTCTTTACCTAAAACTAAACGTTTGTATTTCTTATTGCCTTCTTCACGGAAATCTTCACGCTCAATGTAAAGTTCACGAGAAAATGGCACTTCACGCGTACCCATTTCTGGGTTATTTGGGTGATTGGCTAGCGTTAAAATTTCGGTATCACCGAAGTTTTCAATAACCACTTTCACAGGATCCAATACAGCCATTGCACGTGGTGCATTTTCATTCAAATCATCGCGAATGCATGATTCTAATGAGCTCATTTCAATGGTGTTGTCTTGCTTAGTGACACCAATACGCTTACAGAACTCACGAATGGATGCTGAAGTGTAACCACGACGACGCAAACCAGAAATGGTTGGCATACGTGGATCGCTCCAACCAGAAACTAAATTCTCAGTCACCAATTGGTTCAGTTTACGCTTAGACATTACAGTGTATTCAAGGTTTAAGCGGCTGAATTCATACTGATGTGGAATACAATCAATGGTGATGTTTTCCAATACCCAATCGTATAGACGACGGTTATCCATGAACTCTAGCGTACAGATAGAGTGCGTAATGCCTTCTAATGCATCGGAAATACAGTGAGTAAAGTCGTACATTGGGTAAATGCACCACTTATCACCGGTTTGGTGGTGATGAGCGAAACGTACACGGTAGATCACGGGATCTCGCATCACCATGAACGGTGATGCCATGTCGATTTTCGCACGAAGACACATTTTTCCTTCTTCGATCTCACCGTTTTTCATTTTAGCAAATAACGCTAAGTTGTCTTCAATACTGCGATCACGGTATGGACTATGCTTACCAGATTCTGTCAACGTACCACGGTATTCACGCATCTCATCAGCGCTTAGCTCATCAACGTACGCTAAGCCTTTGTTGATCAGCTCAATAGCGTAACCGTGTAATTGATCAAAGTAATTTGATGAATAACAAATTTCGTTATCCCACTGGAAACCTAACCAGTTCACATCATTTTTAATCGATTCTACGTATTCGATGTCTTCTTTTTCAGGATTTGTATCATCGAAACGCAAATTACATTGTCCTTGGTAGTCCTGAGCAATACCGAAGTTCAAACAAATGGATTTGGCGTGACCGATATGCAAGTAACCGTTTGGTTCTGGCGGAAATCGAGTATGGACGCTGGTGTGTTTGCCACTGGCTAAATCCGCATCAATAATTTGGCGGATAAAGTTGGATGGACGAGTTTCTGATTCACTCATCGGAGTTACCTCGTTGCTAACAGGATTTTTGATCCGACTATGATCCATGAATCCTCACTGCAACTCAACCAATAGTGTGCTTTAGGTTTGTATATCGATAAAAAAACCCGCTTTCGCGGGTTAAATTATCATCAACTTATCACCGAGCAAGCTAAGCTTGCTCGATTTTCAGTTTTTTAAACAATTACAAAGCTGTGACACGGCTGTAACGCTCACCATTACCGCTTACCGCACGGATAGAAACTTCGCCTTCTACCTTAGGTTTTGCAGCAGGATTAAACGTTGTCCAAGTCTTACCGTTATCCAGAGAGTATTCCAAACCTAAACCAGGCATGCTGACGTTCATATCTAATACGCCACCCACAATTTTTGCACCTGGTACTGGAACACGGTAATCAATACCCGCTGCATCCAGTTTAGCCAACTCACGTTGACCCAATACGTTTGCAAAACTTTCCCACTCATCATGCAGTGATTTCTTGTTCACTAAATTAGAGTCTTGAGAATACTCAACGCCTACTTTGTAGTCATTTTCCCAATCTGCTTTATGCCATGCACGCTCAGCTGCTGCTAGAACACGAGGGAAGACCATGTATTCGTATTGCTCATCAGTACGAACGGTTTCACTCCATAGCTGTGCTGATAAACCATAGAAACCATTTGGTGCATCGACAGTACCCACACTCTTGAAGCCATTACCATCACGGTCAAGTGACGTTTCTGCGTTTTGAGGTAAGTTTTCAGGTGCAAATCCAAACATTTTACGAGTGTCAGTTGCACGCGTTGCCCAGTAGTAGCCACGCTCTTTTGGATCTACTTCGTATGGCATGTCCATATAAACGTAATCTGGGTTAGACACGATCACATCGTAGCCTTTTTCAGACCACTCATATGCTGACGCACCGCCGCCCCAGTACAGAACATCCCAGAAGTTCACACGAACATTGTCGGTTTCAAACGCTTTTGCACCGTCCGAATACTTCAGACCATCCTGCCACGCTTGGAAGTTAGTGATGCCGTGTTTTGCCACTTCGCCACTGACTTTTTCAGCGAAGTAACTTGGTAAACGATCAAAACCGTCAACCGTACCATCTTCGATCAATGCCTGACACATTGGTGATTTTTCGAAAGGCTTATTCTGTGCACTTTGATCAATGCTGCCTTTCCATGCGACGGCATCAGTTGCTTTAACGTCTTGGAAACCGCCGCCCAACTTGATGTTTTTCGCTTCATCACCACCGAAGTGCCATGTATCAAGTGGCATACCAGCTTCTTTGTGCATTGCTACTACTTCGCCAATCACTTTATCAACAAAGCGCATTGACGATTCCATACATGGATTTACGAAACTCTTCTTATCGTAAAACTGTACAGTCGTTACATTAGATGTGTCATTTGGATCCATCAAACGGTATTCGCTTGCTTTCTCCATGTTGCCTTCATCAGCAAATTTCTTATAACGCGCTTCCATAGACACAACCGCTGCACGTGAGTGCGCTGGCATATCAAACTCAGGAATCACTTCAATACCACGATCTTTCGCGTAATGCAGAATCTCTAAGTAATCTTCAGTCGTATAGAAACCTGAACCAAAGTTATTGCTGTCTGGACCTGACCCCAATTGTGGTAATAAACACTGAGTTTCAGTCTCATCATGACAACGTTGACCACCGATATCCGTTAGCTCTGGTAATCCAGGGATTTCCAAACGCCAACCTTCATCATCCGTTAGGTGGAAGTGGAATTTGTTCATCTTGTACGCCGCCATTTGGTCTAACGTACGTAACATGGCTTCTTTTGAGTGGAAGTTACGACCCACATCAACCATCACACCACGGTAATCAAAACGTGGTGCATCTTCTACTTTTAGTGTCGGGATGGTGTGCTCACCATCAGTCCCCATCAAAGACATCAAAGATTGCATACCATAGAAGGCACCTTGAGCATCATAACCCGTGATGGTTGCACCGCTCTTAGTCACATCCAGACGGTACGCACCCACTTTTTCAAGATCTTTATCAAATGATGATGGATCCAGATTTAACGTGATTGGGTAAAGACCTGTTTTTACACCCAACAGTTCTAAACGACCATTAACCGCTTTCAACATGCCGCTTGGTAGCGCATTGTTATTATTAATTAACACGCCATTTGCTAATGAAACTTTAGCACCCGTTAGTTCGGTTTTTAATGGTGTTGGAATAATGGTTGCAGACACTTCTTCTTCAGCTATCAGCTTAATGTCTTGGTTCTTTTCAAAACGAGACTGTGCTGTTGCTAGAATGTTGTTATCGTCTGGTGTACGCTTCAAATCTTCAGGTTTAATCGGCTTGATAAACTCATCTTGATTCTCAGTATCCGTACTTGCAATGGTAACCGGTTCTGCATCGCCTGCGATTACATAAGCACGTGGCATGTAATCGGTTTCAAATAAGGTCCAGTATTCACCAATATAAGGAATAACGACTTTCTCGCCTTGCTTGAAGCCTTTGAATTTTTCGGTTGGCTCTAACGTATGCAAGTCACCTGAAATGTGAGTGACTTTGAATTGCTCATTTTGCACTTCCAAAATCATACGAATACTGTGGAAATAAATTTTCCAATCTGAGCTTGTGATATCAGGACCGTTATTTTCTAACGTCAAATTAATCAAATCACATGATGCCCATTCAGCACCTAAATTTTGACATTGAAGGCCTTCATTAGCACCTTGGTTTGTCACAAGTTCATATTGAACGTCTAAATTTTTTGCCAGCTTGCGTGTTAGTTCCGTATCAGAGATTGGTGCATCGGATGCACATCCCATCATTGCAGCTGAAACTAATGACACCAATGCGGTTTTTTTGAATGTTGACATAACGTCCTGTCTCCCAAAAAGCCTAAATTAGGCTGAAAAAATGCCGACCTCCAAAAAGGGAGAGGCCGGCAGAATTTAAATGAACATTTACAAAATTACTTTGAAGCACATCACTTTATAGAAATTAGATTCTTATGATTATGGTAATTTAACATTGCTTAAATCTTCAGTGGCTGGGATTTTCTTCATCTCGCCTGCTACGATTTCAGCTAATGGACCCAAGATAACTTGCAGGTTATTCGAGCCTAACTTCACCACACCCATTGCACCTAAACCTTTCAGTGTTTTCTCATTCGCCAAGCTGCTGTCTTTTAGCGTCAAGCGTAAGCGAGTGATACATGCATCGATGTTCTCAAGGTTACCGTGACCACCCAATGCTTTTAGGTATTGCTTAGCCAATTCACCACTTTCTTTTGAGCCTGTTACACCATTTGATTCTTCAACGTCGTCATCTTCACGACCCGGTGTCTTCAAATTGAACTTCACGATAGCGAAGCGGAAGATTACGTAGTACAAGCCGAAGAAAGCAAAACCTTGAAGTACCAACATGTACCAGTTTACGGCTAGTGGGTTCTGAGAAGACAATACCATGTCCACAAGACCCGCAGAGAAACCAAAGCCTGAAATCCACTGCATGCTTGCTGCGATGAAGACGGATAGACCCGTTAGTGCTGCGTGAACCACGTACAATGCAGGCGCAAGGAACATGAATGCGAACTCTAGAGGCTCAGTTACGCCAGTGAAGAAGGCAGCGAAACCAGCAGCAACCATGATTGAAGCAACTTGATCTTTGTTCTTCGCTTTTGCAGTGTGGTACATCGCCAACGCTGCACCCGGTAAACCAAACATCATGATTGGGAAGAAGCCCGCTTGGTACATACCAGTAACACCGGCTGTTGCTGTACCTTCAGCTAGAGACTTCGCGCCACCTAAGAAGTTTGGAATATCGTTAATACCTGCAACATCAAACCAGAATACAGAATTCAGTGCGTGGTGTAGACCAACAGGGATTAAAAGGCGGTTAAAAAATGCATATACCCCTGCGCCTGCTGCACCCAAGTCTTGAATGCTAGCACCAAATGACACCAAACCACTGTAGATTGCTGGCCAAACGAACATCAATACGAAGGAGATAACAATACCAGCCATTGACATTAGAATTGGAATCAAGCGCTTACCAGAGAAAAATGCCAACGTTTTGTGCAATTCAACGCTAGAGAAACGGTTGTAAATTTCAGCGGCTACGATACCAACAAGAATACCGACAAATTGGTTGTTGATTCGAGCGAAAGCGGCTGACACATCACCCGGTGCAATATTTTGAATCATTGCAACGCTTGCTGGTGACAATAAAGTTGTTACGACTAAGAAACCAACGAAACCCGCTAGAGCTGCTGCACCGTCTTTGTCTTTTGACATACCATATGCAACACCAATGGCAAACAAAGCAGGCATACTATCAATGATTGCAGCGCCTGACTTAATTAAGAAAGCAGCCATTGCACTGTTTGATCCCCAACCGTTTGGATCAATCCAGTAGCCAATACCCATTAAAATTGCGGCGGCAGGTAAGACTGCCACTGGCACCATAAGTGCCTTACCTACTTTCTGAAAATATCCAAGAATGTTCACCGTATAGTTCCCCCTAATTGGTTTCTTAGATCTCATATAAAGGAAGAGAATATTTCTCATCTTTCGTGTATTTGCAGTGTATGGAATTAATTTTTCGCCGCAAATTAAAACCTTGTCATTTGTGATCTTTATCACCGCGAAACAACACCACACAACGAATTTGCTAGCTCGATCATAAAACTTATTTTATTATGCGAAAAAATGGCGCAGGATTGTTATGATCCTTCCCGATATTTTATCCAATGAGGTTAACCCATGAGACTGATTCCACTTAGCAATGCTCAAAACGTAGGTTTATGGTCTGCTCGCTATATCGCTGATCGTATTAATAAATTCCAACCAACAGCGGATTGTCCGTTTATTTTGGGTTTACCAACAGGTGGCACACCATTAACAACTTATAAACGTCTTATTGAACTTTATAATCTTGGCGAAGTAAGTTTTGAGCACGTGGTTACCTTCAATATGGATGAGTACATCGGCATTCCTGAAGATCATCCAGAGTCATACCACAGCTTCATGCACAATAATTTCTTTAGTCATATCAATATCAAACCAGAAAACATTAATTTGTTGAATGGTAATGCCGAAGATCATGCTGCTGAATGCCAACGCTACGAAGATAAAATCAAATCTTACGGCCGTATTCACCTATTTATGGGTGGTGTGGGTAACGATGGTCACATTGCGTTCAATGAACCAGCATCTTCTTTGTCTTCACGCACTCGTATTAAGACATTGACTCAAGATACTCGCATTGCGAACTCACGCTTCTTTGATGGTGACATCAACCAAGTACCAAAATACGCATTAACGATTGGTGTGGGTACACTGCTTGATTCTGAAGAGATCATGATTTTGGTGACCGGTCACAATAAAGCACAAGCATTAGAAGCGGCTGTTGAAGGCTCTGTAAACCACCTATGGACGGTTTCTGCGTTACAATTGCACCCAAAATCTTTGATTGTGTGTGATGAGCCAGCTACTCAAGAATTGAAAATTAAAACCGTTAAGTACTTCCAAGAGTTGGAAGCACAAAATATTAATCACCTTTAAATAAGGACACGTTCATGTACGCGCTAACCAACTGTCGAATTTTTACAGGTAGCGACGTGCTGGATAACCACGCCGTCATCATTGATGGCGTGAACATTCACGCGGTATGCCCTGTTACTGAATTGCCAAACGATATCAAGACCATTGATTTGCAAGGCGCAAACTTAACGCCGGGTTTCATCGACGTACAGCTTAATGGCTGTGGCGGTGTGATGTTCAACGACGAAGTCAACGCTGATGCTTTACATACCATGCATCGTGCTAACGTAAAATCGGGTTGTACCAGCTTCCTACCAACTTTCATTACCTCTTCTGATGAAGGCATGAAAGCGGCTTTAGAAGCACAACGTGAGTACCAAACGCAATACCCGAACCATTCGTTGGGTTTGCACCTTGAAGGTCCTTACATCAACACCGAGAAGAAAGGCATTCATAACATTGATTTCATTCGTCCTTCAGACGACGCCATGATTCAAACCATTTGTGATAATGCTGATGTCGTTACTAAAGTGACGCTTGCTCCTGAGAAAAACGATCACAAACACATCCATCAATTGGTTGATGCAGGTATTGTCGTTTCAGCGGGACACACCAATGCAACGTATGTAGAAGCTCGTCAAGGCTTTGCTGACGGTATTACCTTCGCTACTCACCTATTCAATGCAATGACCTCAATTCAAGGTCGTGAGCCAGGTATGGTTGGTGCGATTTACGACACACCGGAAGTTTACACTGGCGTTATTGCTGATGGTTTCCACGTGGATTATGCCAACATCCGTATTGCCAAACACATTAAAGGTGATAAATTGATTCTAGTGACCGATGCAACAGCTCCGGCTGGTGCTCACATGGATCATTTCATTTTCGTTGGCAAGAAAGTATATTACCGTGATGGTAAGTGCGTCGATGAAAATGGCACATTAGGCGGTTCAGCCCTTACTATGATCGAAGCGGTTAAAAACAGCGTTGAGCATGTCGGTATCGCATTAGATGAAGCGGTTCGTATGGCAACGTTATATCCTGCACGAGCTATTGGCATGGATAAGAAATTGGGTGCCATTCATAAAGGAATGGTAGCAAACTTAGCTGTCTTTGATCGTGATTACCATGTAACTGCGACCATTGTTAACGGTACATACGAGCAGAATTAATGATGACTGGCGGACAAATTGGTAATGTGGATCTCGTTAAACAACTCAACAGTGCGGTCGTATATCGACTGATTGACCAACAAGGTCCAATTTCTCGTATACAAGTGGCAGAAATTAGCCATTTAGCACCTGCGAGCGTTACTAAAATTACCCGCCAATTGCTTGAGCGCGGCTTAATAAAAGAAGTCGCGCAACAAGCCTCTACTGGTGGACGACGGGCAATCTCCTTAACCACTGAGTCCACTGGATTTCATGCTATTGCCGTTCGTCTTGGGCGCAATTACATCGAGATCACTCTCTATGATTTAGCGGGTACCTTTATTGTTGGTCATACAGATCAATTTACATACGCAAATCAAGACCAATTATTAGATGGGCTATTAACGCGCATTCAACAATTCATCAAAAATCACGAATCGTTGCTCAAAGAATGGGTTGCACTCGGTATAACTTTGCCTGGTTTAATCGATCCAGAAACGGGTATTGTCGAATACATGCCCAATATTGAGGTTAAAAATTTACCCCTTGCTGACATCATTCAAGCTCATTTTTATGTCGCGTGTTTTGTTGGCAATGACATTCGTGGTTTAGCGTTAGCCGAACATTATTTTGGTGCCAGCCAAGATTGCAGAGACTCTATTTTAGTCAGTGTTCATCACGGCACGGGTGCAGGGATTATTGTCAATAGCCAAGTGTTTTTAGGGCATAATCGCAATGTAGGTGAAATCGGCCACATTCAGATCGATCCCCTTGGTGTAAAATGCCAATGTGGTAATTTTGGTTGCCTTGAAACTGTTGCTTCAGAACCAGCGATGATTCAGCACGTCAAATCACTGCTGAGCCAAGGTTACCCTAGTAGCTTACAAACGGTTGATAACCTTTCTATGCTGTCTATTTGCTATGCAGCGAATCATGGGGATGAATTAGCGCGTCAGGTTTTGATTAATGTTGGAACTCAGCTAGGTAAAGCCTTAGCCATGACCATCAATTTATTCAATCCTCAAAAAATTGTTATTGCAGGTAATATTGTTCACTCTCAACAGATTATTTTCTCAGCAATTCGTCGTTGTATTGAAACTCAATCGTTATCTACCTTTAATAAAGACTTACCGATTGTCGCATCCGAATTATATTCCCAACCAACCATCGGCGCTTTTTCAATGATAAAACGTGCCATGCTTAATGGGGATCTACTGCAAAAACTGCTTGAAGATAACACCATAGATATCATTGCATAACCCATTTATTTAAGAGAAAAGGTAATATCTTTTACCTTTTTCTTTCTCAGCCCCTCTTATTTATTATTACGCTTCATCACTTCACTCTTAATCAACTCACAAATAAATAGATAATATTCACTTTTGTATTATAAAAATGAATATAATTCACAATATTTTTATTTTATTTTAATAAAAATTCTTTTTTATTGCATTTTCATAAAAGATACGTAATTTTAATATTTATAAGTTAAAACAGAGCTTCATCACTAATATTTGGCAATTCTTTTGCCCGTTATCTTTGATTGATTTGCTCTCCCCCAAATAATTGAGGATTTAGGGAAGACCTTATTTTCATTGGAGTGATAATTATGTGTTCAATTTTTGGTATTTTAGACATTAAAAGCGACGCTAACGTATTGCGTACAAACGCATTAGAAATGTCTAAAACAATGCGTCATCGAGGTCCTGATTGGTCAGGCATCTATTCTTCTAACAACGCCATCTTAGTGCATGAGCGTTTAGCTATTGTCGATCTTAACAGTGGTGAACAGCCTCTGTATAACGCAGACAAAACACACATTCTTGCCGTCAATGGTGAAATTTATAATCATAAAGAGTTAGCCAAAACCTTTACGCCTGATTACCCATTCCAAACTCAATCTGATTGTGAAATCATTTTGGCTTTATATAAAGAAAAAGGCACTGAACTTCTCGATTATCTTAACGGTATTTTTGCCTTTGTTTTATACGACGAAGAACAGGATGCTTACCTCATTGGTCGTGACCACATTGGTATCATTCCACTGTATCAAGGTTATGATGAGCACGGTAACTACTATATCGCCTCTGAAATGAAAGCCTTAGTCCCTGTCTGTAAAACCATTAGTGAATTTCCTCCTGGCCATTTTTTGTGGAGCAAAAAAGGTGAGCCTATCCGTTATTACCAACGAGATTGGATGGAATTTGATGCTGTTGAACACGCAGAAACCAATAAAACCGAATTAAAAGATGCGCTAGAAACCGCCGTAAAACGTCAGCTAATGACCGATGTGCCTTACGGTGTTTTGTTGTCAGGGGGATTAGATTCTTCTGTGATTTCAGCCATTACAAAAAAATATGCCGCACGTCGTATTGAGGATGATGAGCAAACCGAAGCATGGTGGCCAACACTGCACTCATTTGCGGTCGGTTTGGAAGGAGCACCCGACTTAATAGCGGCAAAACGCGTCGCTGATCACATTGGCACTGTTCACCATGAATTAACCTACACCATTCAAGAAGGTTTAGATGCGATTCGTGATGTTATTTACCACATTGAAACGTACGACGTAACAACCATTCGCGCCTCAACCCCAATGTATTTAATGTCACGAAAGATTCGTGCGATGGGCATTAAGATGGTGCTATCCGGTGAAGGTGCTGATGAATTATTCGGTGGTTACTTATATTTCCATAAAGCCCCCAATAAAAAAGAATTCCATGAAGAAACCGTACGTAAATTGCTTGCCTTAAATATGTTTGACTGTGCTCGTGCAAACAAGTCGATGGCCGCTTGGGGCATCGAAGCTCGCGTACCTTTCTTAGACAAAGAATTTATTGATGTTGCTATGCGTCTGAACCCAGAAGATAAAATGTGTGGAAATGGTAAAATGGAAAAACACATTATTCGTGAATGTTTTGAAGATTACTTGCCAGAATCTGTGGCATGGCGTCAAAAAGAGCAGTTCTCTGATGGTGTTGGCTACGATTGGATTGACACACTAAAAGCAAGTGCAGAAGAAAGTGTCACTGATCAACAAATGGCTAGCGCAGCATTCCGTTTCCCCTACAATACCCCGACAACCAAAGAAGCTTACCGCTATCGTGAAATTTTTGAGGAATTATTTCCATTAGAAGATGCAGCAAAATGTGTTCCTGGTGGCCCTTCTATTGCCTGCTCTAGCGCTAAAGCGATTGAGTGGGATGAAAGCTTTAGAAACAGCGCAGACCCTTCTGGTCGTGCTATTTCAGCCGTTCATAATGAAGCTTATAAAAAATAATCACTGATATTGGAAAGTAAAAAAACCGAGCATTAAGCTCGGTTTTTTATATTAAATTCTTCGAGGAAATTAGCGTTCCCAGTAAGACTCTTCAAGACTGTCTTCACGCTCAGGCAGACCACGAGACAAACGTGGTGAGTGCTGAGCCAATACTTCATAACTCACGCGGTTTGAATACAAACAAATCTGTGAGAAAGATGAATACGTTAAGTAGCTGTATTGGTGCTTACTTGATTTTGGCACATTTTCACGATGGTAAGAGTTAGCCGACATATCATGCAATAACGCCGATAATGCGCCATCACCTGCACCATTCGTATTTTTAATGCGCTCTGGACCACCCATGTATGGTGAAATGTGTGAGTAAACCTTAATTGGATTCTTACACTCAGATTTCATCATTGGACGGCTGAATTCATAACGGTTAAATTCAGGAATATCACCAGGTAATAGTGGTAATGACGTTTGGCGTTTCGCGTCATCCTCTGTATAACCGGCTGTATATAACCCAACTGGGCCTGCTGTACACAAGACTAAGTCAACCCACTCTAACGTCTTATCTGCAGCCAATAATGGATCAGACTCACCCGTTAAGGCTTCAGCTTCGTCTTCATTCATCGCAACCACAGTGACGTGCTCGCGTAGAAACTCTTGCCACCACTTAGGATCTTGCGCAATAACAAATTTTGTACCCAAAGTTAATACAACGGATACGTCGTATTTTTTAGCGTACTCAATCGCACGCATGGTTGCTGCTGGCATTGGATCGCCATCTTTACAACGCAATAAATACGCAGTTAACACCAAGGCTGAGGCTTTTTCAAAAATATGCTCAGGCACACTTTCAGGTTTTAACTGATTCATACGCCCTTCATTGATGGCAAACGTACGCTCACCTTCTTTTGAAATTAAAGCAAAACAACGACCAATCGGACCATTTACTGGCTGCAAGTAGTTCATGTTCATACGACTGGATGTATTGCACAAGTAACGATAAGCATAACAGCCGATTTCGATGTCTTTGCTCATCACACCCAATAGTAACGATTGGTCATCGGCAAGCACTGAATAATTGTGCAGTGTATTGCCAATCGTCCCACCAGCAAATTCATGACTGATTAAATTTTGATCTTTCAACTCGTGGTATAAAGCTTCGGCTTTTTCATCCGAAATCACCAAAGAGTGCCCTTTACTTAACTCATAACGCTCTAGAAATTCATCGTCAACGCAGGCTTCAATGTCCACTAATGTCTGATCAATACCAACAATGTGTGTACGCGCCAATCGCTTAGTCACTTTTGCTTGGCTCAGCAAAGGATCACGCGCATGAACAGGGAAATAATGCTTAGATTTACGTTGACCTGGAAATTTCATGTTAAAGAGCTGTCTACTAGTGAGGATTTTGAGAATTCTATCACACTATTTCTGCAAAGTGATATGCCAAATGATAGAAACCAATCAAGAGATGACGCGAGATCTCCTTTCATATCGAACAAAAATCAAACAATTCAATTGATTTACATAAAATCTTATTTATCCATTAACCAATCGTTTGCGTACTTTTTTATCAATGTCATCATCATTTGAATGTGATCAGGGTGATCATTTAAGCAAGGAATCAAATTAAAGCTTTCACCACCAGCATCCAAAAAGGTTTGTTTTCCTTCTTCGGCAATCTCTTCTAATGTCTCTAAGCAGTCAACCGAAAAAGCAGGACAAATCACATCCAATCGTTTGATGCCTTTTTTCGCCAAATCTTTCAATGTTTGTTCGGTATAAGGTTTCAACCACTCTTCACGACCAAAAATAGATTGATAACTCATGCTCATTTTGTCACGAGGCATATTGAGTGATTCGGCCAAATATTGAGTGGTTCGATGGCAATGTTCTGGATAAGGGTCACCATTATCGGCGTAACGCTGTGGAATACCATGATAAGAGCACAATAAATAATCAGGCTCGCCATGTGTTTGCCAAAATGCTTTTACAGACTCAGATAGTGCAGAAATATATGCAGGGTGTTCATGATAATCTGGAATTACTCGAAACTCAGGCAAGTGAGAAAAGGTTTTACACGCGCGTGCTAATTGATCGAAAACCGCCGCAGAGGTGGTTGCAGAATATTGAGGGTATAAAGGTAAAACAAGAATACGCTCACAACCTTGTTCTTTTAACTCCGCCAACGCACTTTTAATGCTTGGGTTGCCGTATGTCATTCCCAATGCGACAGGTACATTCAGTTCTTGTGCTAATTGCTCCTGCTGACGCTGCGAATACACCATCAAGGGGGATCCATCTTCCATCCACACAGATTGATACAACTTTGCGACTTTCGGTGAGCGAATAGGCAGAATAATGCCATGTAAAATAGGACACCACAGCCAACGATTCGTATCCACTACACGATGATCATGCAAAAATTCCGATAAAAATCGCTTTACCGCCTTAGTGGTTGGCGCACTCGGTGTACCTAAATTCGCAAGTAATACACCGTAGGGCTTATTTGACATTATTACGCTCTCTTTATCCGTCAGAAAATGAATATTGCCTATGTTGCCATAAAAAAAACGGACAACCTGATTGGTTTGTCCGTTTTTTTACATTGATCAAATCAATGAGGGATTAAGCTAATGCTTTTTCCAATTCTGCACTTACTTCGGCAACTGGCATCGTACCATCAATCTTAATGTATTGAGTGTTACCTGCTTGGGCTTCTTTGGTGTAATAAGCAACCAATGGTGCTGTTTGCTCATGGTATACGCCTAGACGAGACAATACAGTTTCTGCTTTGTCGTCATCACGAACCACAAGATCTTCACCAGTGATGTCGTCTTTGCCTTCTACTTTTGGTGGATTGTAAACCATGTGGTAAGTACGACCAGAAGCAAGGTGAGCACGACGACCAGCCATACGCTCAACGATAACGGCATCTGCTACGTCAAACTCAATAACATAATCAATGTTAATACCAATCTCTTTCAAGCCATCAGCTTGTGGGATTGTGCGCGGGAAACCATCAAGCAAGAAACCTTTTTCACAGTCATCTGCTGCAATGCGCTCTTTAACCAAGCCTAAAATCAAATCATCAGAAACAAGTTGACCTGCATCGATCACTGACTTGGCTTGCTTGCCAAGTTCTGTGCCTGCTTTAATCGCAGCACGTAACATATCACCCGTTGAAATTTGTGGAATACCAAATTTTTCCATGATGAATTGTGCTTGTGTGCCTTTACCTGCACCTGGAGCGCCTAAAAGGATAATGCGCATTGTGATCCCCTATAAAATTTTGTGTTTGGAATTGTTAATGAAAATACACTGATTGCTTATCAGCTTCAAGCCCGACACTAGGTCGGGCTTGAGGTAACATTATAATCTCGTGGCTTTTTAGACCAAGTAGGCATCAAACGTTCGTTAATTACACGTTTTGGCGATTAACTTAATAGCTGATTCATCGCGGTTAAGAATTGTGAAGGATCATCCATCGCCCCACGCTCGGCTAACATAGCTTGACCAAATAACATCTCAACCCAACGACCAAAAATGATTTCATCCGCTTCATCCGCCATTTTTACGACTAATGGATGCTCTGGATTCAACTCAAAAATGTATTTTACTTCTGGTGCATCTTGACCCGCAGCAGCCAGCAGTTTCGCCATTTGAGTACCCATCTCATCTTGATCGGTCACCATAACGGCAGGCGTACCACTCAATTTAAAAGTCGTACGTACTTCTTTCACTCGATCACCCAAATACGCTTTGGTACGATCAACAACAGATTTGAAAGCTTCTTCGGTTTCTTTTTGCTTTTCTTTCTCTTCTGCATCATCAAACGCTGACAAATCCAAATCAGCTTTAGTGATAGCTTGGAAGTTTTTACCATCGAACTCAGGCAAGTAGTTCATGAACCACTCATCAATGCGATCGAACATCAGAATCACTTCTAAGCCTTTTGCACGGAATTGCTCTAAGTGCGGGCTATTCTTCGCGGCATTGTAGCTGTCCGCCGTCAAGTAATAGATCTTATCTTGACCTTCCTTCATGCGAGAAATATAGTCCGCAAGTGACACACTTTGCTCGCTGTTATCAAGCTCCGTCGAGTTAAAGCGCAATAATCCCGCGATTTTTTCACGATTTGCCATGTCTTCGGCAGGACCTTCTTTCAGAACCAAACCAAATTCATTCCAGAAAGATTGATACGTGTCTGAATCCTTTTTCGCCAATTTCTCAAGCATAGACAGTGAACGTTTTGTACAAGCTTTACGTAATGCTTGTGTCACTTTATTATCTTGTAAAATTTCACGAGATACGTTTAATGGCAAGTCATTTGAGTCAATCAAACCACGCATGAAGCGTAAGTAATTCGGCATAAACTGCTGCGCATCATCCATGATAAAAACACGCTGAACATACAATTTTAAACCGTGTTTGTGTTCACGATTGAATAAGTCCCACGGTGCTTTGGCAGGCACGTATAATAAACTGGTGTAATCTTGTTGGCCTTCAACACGGTTGTGGCTCCACGTTAGTGGATCCGCAAAATCATGGGATAAATGTTTGTAAAACTCTTTGTATTCTTCGTCTGAGATATCAGATTTATTGCGCGTCCATAAAGCTTGGGCTTTATTGATTTGCTCCCACTCTTTACCTGTAACTTCACCTTGGTCATCACGTTGTTCTGCTTCTAACATGACGGCAATACCAATATGATCAGAGTATTTACCAATGATTTCACGCAAACGCCAATCGTCTAAAAACTCTTTGTCATCTTCACGCAAATGCAGCGTAATTTCGGTACCACGAGTTGTCTTAGTAATATCTTCAATACTGTAATCGCCTTCCCCTTCCGATTCCCAGCATACGGCTTGATCAGCAGGCACACCTGCTGCTCGTGTTTTAACCGTCACACGATCAGCCACGATAAAGGCCGAATAGAAACCTACACCAAACTGACCGATTAATTGAGAGTCTTTGCTTTCGTCGTCCGACAGTTTAGAAAAAAATTCTTTTGTACCTGATTTCGCTATTGTACCCAAATGTTCGATGACATCTTCACGTGTCATACCAATGCCATTATCCGTAATGGTCAATGTACCCAAATCTTTATTTGCCGATAACTTTACGCAAAGATCGGCATCTTTCTCATACAAATCCGTTTGAGAAAGCGCTTTAAAACGCAATTTGTCTGCGGCATCCGATGCGTTAGAGATTAACTCACGCAAAAAGATTTCTTTGTTCGAATACAAAGAGTGAATCATCAAATGAAGTAATTGTTTCACTTCAGACTGAAAACCACGGGTCTCTTTGTTATTGGCGGTAATGGTCTCGCTCATTTTAACTCCGAATCAAACAGTTTACGTAATATTCAACAAGCGTGTGCTTGCAACCTATTTTTATAGATAAGGGCAAGATCTTCTTTTTCAAGTTAATTTATTTTTTTTTCATTCAAAATGGTTTTTTCTCACTTATCCCTTTTTCTCTTTTTCATTATTTTCATAAAAAATATGATATATATATGCCATAAACACGGTTTAGGATAAGAAATGCACAATAATTCAACCGATAAATCTCTGATCGGAGATCGTTTTCTGTTTGATCCTTATGACAACAGCTTAATTGATAAACTTGAAAATAATGAACTGATCCGTTTAGGTGCGAATGAAAGCCGTGCATTGGCATTACTCATCGAAGAACCAGGGGCGATTATTACGCGTCAACGGTTACACGATCACGTTTGGCGTGAACAAGGGTTTGAAGTGGACGATTCCAGTCTGACTCAAGCCATTTCGACGTTGCGAAAAGCCTTAAAAGACTCCACAAAATCTCCCGCTTTTGTCAAAACGGTTCCCAAACGCGGGTATCAAATGATCGCACCTGTGATCAGTTATTGCGAAATCGTATCCGCCCCCCCATCGACAGAATCCAATCTGAAAGAATATATGGGAGTGGTTGAGTCAGAATTAACAGTGACTCCATCAATGAATGCCGCTCATATTCTCTCGATTCAATCCAACTCTGCTGATCATGAATACGTATTAGAAAAACGCGATTGGAAAGGCGTATTGATGATCCTTATTCCAGTATTATTGGCTATCATCATTCCTTTAGTGGTTTTATTTACTGTGCCCCCACAAGCAGCCACCTTTGAACCTGTAATGACAATGGATGGATTTCCAATAATGACCACCAAACAGAATCCATCATTGGCTGATTGGAAACCCACAATTACTCGTTGTGTGAATCAATATTTAACGGAACATAAGAATCATCCTCGCCCTATTAAGGTGATCGTAACAGGCGGACAAAATGATGAATTATGGCTGAATTACATCCATACAAAATCGCAATCAGCGAGTAATAACACTTTGAATTTGTTAAGTACCCAAAAGGACAGTGTTGTTTTATGTCAATAAAATCTCCAATGCAGCCTATCCTCGCGGGTTTAAAACGCACTTGGCCCTTTTTATTATTAATTTCATCCCTCGTTTTTAGTGCGTGGATTTATTACGGCAGTGACTATAAATTGTCACAATTACTGATGTCGAAAGAATGGCAGAGTACGATAACCACACGTATTAGCCCAAACCAACATCAATTGGCCAGTTTAGGTTTGGTTCGCTATATCGACCAAGTAAGCCACATGGTGTATTTACCGAATCACACGTATTCTCGTGTCACACAGATGAAAATTTATACGATTACGCCAGGATCTCCCCCCGTTAACTTGCAAATATCGGAGTCAGGTAATTGGAATTTAAGCGGGCATTATTTAATTACACAACCAATTGAATTTAAAGATATTACATCAGGTATGAATGCGGATGTTAAAAGTTTACATTTGGAAGTAATGAAGAATGTCTTTGAGTTAAGTGCCGAACAAAGCCAACATGTAGGTGTACTGAATCCCAACGCGTTGCTACTCACTAATTTAATGTATGGCTCGACGATTCTTTATAGCTTATAAATTTCATTACCTCTTTTTAATTATCAAAAAGAGGTAATAAAAAAGGAAGCCGACTGGCTTCCTTTTTTTATGAATCTCGTATTGCTGAATCATCATTAACCAATACGATGTCGTCCGACTAAAGAGTGCGATAATGTCGTACCATCCACCAGTTCTAACTCACCACCAATGGGAACACCATGAGCGATACGTGATACTGGAACCTGTAAACGAATACACAACTCTGCAATATAATGCGCTGTCGCTTCTCCTTCTACAGTCGGATTGGTCGCAAGGATCAGTTCCAAAATCTGTTCAGATTCTAATCGTTCGGCCAACAAATCCAAGCCAATGTCTTTAGGACCAATACCATCTAACGGAGATAAGTGTCCCATTAAGACAAAATATCGCCCAGAAAACTGTCCTGTCGCTTCAACCGCCAAAATATCAGATGGCGTTTCAACCACACACAATTGCCCATTTTCAATACGGCGAGCATTGGTACAAATAGTACATAAGCTTTCTTCAGTGAACGTTCGACAAGATTCACAATGACCAATATGGGTCATCGCTTTATCTAATGTTTGCGATAAATGCACACCCACTTGACGATGACGTTGTAACAGCGAAAACGCCATCCGTTGGGCGGATTTCGGACCAACGCCAGGTAAACATCGTAACGCTTCTATCAACTGCTCTAAAAGTGGACTGGTTCTCATAATCTAGAACGGCATTTTAAAACCAGCAGGAAGATTCATTCCGCCAGTTACGTCGCCCATTTTTTCTTTTTGTGTTTCTTCAATACGACGAGAAGCGTCATTGAATGCCGCTGCAATCAAATCTTCTAACATGTCTTTCTCGTCTTCCATCAAGCTTTCATCGATTTCAACACGACGTACGCTGTGACTGCCGGTTAAGGTTACTTTAACCAAGCCAGCACCCGCTTCACCCGTCACTTCCATTTTTGCGATTTCTTCTTGCATTTTCTGCATACGATCTTGCATGGCTTGCGCCTGCTTCATCATGTTCGCCATTCCGCCTTTACCAAACATAGTTACTCTCTCTTTTGTTCATTAATACAGACGCTCATCGATTAGTGATGAGCATTATGGAATTCATGGAATTTGAATCGCTTAATAAGGTCGAATGCTGTCTTCATCCAACGTTGCGGCAAAGCGTTGACATAAAAACTGAACATTACGATCGTCATGCAAGCTTTGTTTCGCATTATTTAATTTATCTTGATACAAATATTCGTACCATTCTAAAGGCGTTTTACCTTCCTGACTAATTTGAATTTCTAATTGAATCTGCGTTTGCAAATATTGACATAGCGCCGCTTCCAATTGTTGATGCGCTCGCTCTGTATTCAAATGTTTATGATCAAGACGCAAAGATAACGTAACCACGTTATTCATTTGCTGGAAAGATGAGTTTAATGCTAACTGCTGAACAATACGTCCGACATCTAACTCTCGCGCCATGTGTGACCATGTGTCTTTTTCTGCCGATTCTTTTATTAAGCTTTGAATCATTTCTGGCGTTTTTTCATGTTCAATGGCAATTTTTATGTCTTTTGCTGCAACAGAAGTGGTCGTTGCAGCCGAGAGTGCTTCCTGTTGCTGTGCTTGCCATTGGTATTCTGTCGGTGCCGTCTTAGGAGGTTCAACCGGCGATAATGAGTACATTGGAATATCACTGGTAGTCCCGTGTCGACGCAAAATACGTTCAACCGCACTATCCCCTTTGATCTTCACCGATGCTGCTGGTTTCATTACCGCTTCAGGCTTTTTTTCCAATGATTCCGATGAATGTGCTCTCACTTCAGGAACTGGCTCAGATTTCTTACGCTGCTTTTGACTGCGTAATTGATTTCGTGCCGCTAATAAGCCAGATGCCACTGAACTCGATTGAGGCTGTTGAGGCTGTTGAGGCTGTTGAGGCTGTTGAGGCTGTTGAGGCTGTTGAGGCTGT
>CAMQZF010000005.1 GCA_947039525.1 uncultured Photobacterium sp.
TCTTGAAGGTTACCGTAACTTCTGTAATAAGCTATGGAACGCTAGCCGTTACGTGCTAATGAACACAGAAGATCAAGATTGTGGTTTTGCTGCAGACAGCGAGCTTGAATACTCACTGGCTGATAAATGGATTGAATCTCAATTCCAAGTCGCCGCAAAAGACTTCAACGGTCATATTGATAATTACCGTCTGGATATGGCAGCCGGTGTGCTTTATGAGTTCATCTGGAACCAATTCTGTGACTGGTACTTAGAGCTGACCAAACCGGTTCTATGGAAAGGCACTGAAGCACAGCAACGTGCAACGCGTCATACTCTGATCACCGTATTAGAGAAAACATTACGTCTTGCGCATCCAGTGTTGCCTTACATCACTGAATCGATCTGGCAGAGCGTTAAGCCATTGGTTGATGGCGTTGACGGTGAAACCATCATGACTCAGGCATTGCCTCAGTTTGATGAAGCCCAATTTGACCAAGCAGCAATCACTGACATTGAATTTGTTAAAGTGTTCATCACCAGTATTCGTAACCTACGTGCAGAATACGATATCGCCCCAAGCAAACCCTTATCTGTGATGCTAAAAGTCGCTGATGTAGCTGATGCGGCGCGCGTTGAAGCAAACCTAACCGTACTGAAATCTCTAGCAAAACTGGAAGATGTGAAAGTATTGGCTGACGGTGAAGCAACGCCTGCGTGTGCAACAGCATTGGTTGGCAAATCTGAATTGATGATCCCAATGGCGGGCTTGATCGATAAAGATGCAGAGTTAGCACGTTTAGACAAAGAAATCGCGAAAATGGAAGGTGAAATTAAGCGTACTTCTGGAAAATTGAGCAACGAAGGTTTCGTCGCTAAAGCACCAGAAATCGTTATCGTGAAAGAACGCGAGAAGTTAGCTGGTTACGAAGAAACGCTTGTGAAACTGCAAGAGCAAAAAGCGACCATCGCAGCGCTTTAATTCGTTAGATAATGCTAAAAAAAACTCATCGCACCTAAGTCATTATCCAATGACGTATCGATATAATGAGTTAATCAATATGAAAAAGCCGACGATGATCGTCGGCTTTTTTTATGTCTGTCGAGATAAAGACGATTATTCTTCGTCTTCTGACTCTTCGTCGTCACCGACACTAATGCCCCAACCGTCGTAATCTGCGTTGTGTTTTTCTGCCAGACCAAACATGATAACGGCTTGCTCATCCAACAATTCAGCATCCAAATCACTTTCGATTAAAATGTCGAAACAGAAAATCGTACCTTCACCCATTTCAGGATCCAACGGATACTCTTCTGCAGGGTTTACTTCGTAACCCAGCTCACGAGCTTCAAGGGTTACCGCTTCACATTGCTGTAAAGTATCAGCAGCGAAATGGTGTTCAACCACGTACTCTGCATCGGCATCCAAACCGTCTTCTAACATCTCAGTAATGATTTCACGGGTTTCTTCTTTTTGTTCTTCAATCAACTCAGCGAGTGTCATGGTCATGGTCATAATATGACTCCAATGCAAGGTATAAATGCGGAGCGCAAATATCGCATGGATCGAGAAAAATTACCATGATGAGACGAAAACGCCACGAGACAAATGCCTCATGGCGTTTCATGACTTATCTTAAATTAATCAATCTCGCTCTATGCCTTGTTTTTCAAAACGTAACAATGCGCCACAGTTCGTCCCGCTTTTTCTTCTAAGTACACGCCTTGAATCTCCGGTGCAAAACCTTCAAAACGGTTAATGCCTTCTTCTAATGCTAAGAAATACTGGGTCACTGTTGGTGTCCACACTTCCCCATTCACCACACACAAGATACCCGGTGGATAAGGCAACGCGCCTTCAGCAGCAATCCGTCCTTCCGCTTCACGAATAGTCACATAATTGCACTCACCACGGAAATAGCGGATATTGGCTTCTTGAGGATTCACGCACATTTCAGGAAAATGATCTTCGCGGAACATGTCTTTTTGAAGCTGTTTGACGTTGAACTCACGGTACATGTCATGCATTTCTTGGCAAAGCTGACGAATGCTGTAGCCCTCATAACGATCAGCATGTGCGGCATACACTTTCGGCAACACGACACGTAATGGCGCATCTTCTTTAATGAAGCGCTCAAAACGATTAATTTGCGCCACCAAATGACGAATTTTTGCCATGTCTTCGGCAGGTGTTAACAAAAATAAAATCGAGTTCAAATCGCACTTTTCAGGAACAATGCCATTTTCACGAAGGAAATTAGCGAGTAAGGTCGCAGGAATACCAAAGTCGGCGTATTCACTCGTTTCTGGATCAATGCCTGCGGTGGTAAGCAACAATTTGCAAGGATCAATGAAATATTGATGATCGCCATAGCCTTCAAATTTGTGCCATGACGCTTGAGGATTAAACGCAAAAAACTGACGATCCGTTGCCAACTCTTGAGTTGAATAGTCACTCCACGCCTTACCATTCACCGTATCAGGAATGAAAGGCTTCACATAGTGGCAGCTTTTTAAGATCTCTTTGCGCGCTTCAATACCCAACTCCACGCAATTGGCCCATAATTTACGACCCGCTTCCCCTTCATGCATTTTCGCGTTCACATCTAAAGCCGAGAACAAGGCATAAAATGGACTGGTTGAGGCGTGCATCATAAAGGCATTATTGAAATGTTTATGATTACAGTAACGCTGTTGTCCTTTGATATGACGGTCTTTTTTGTGAATTTGCGATGTTTGAGAAAAACCCGCTTGCTGCTTATGAACCGATTGCGTCACGATGACACCCGCATCGTTTTCATTTAATTCAAGCAATAATGGCGAGCAATCTTTCATCATCGGAATGAACTGTTCGTAACCAACCCATGCAGAGTCAAACAAAATGTAATCACATAAGTGACCAATTTTATCCATCACAAAACGAGCATTATAAATCGTACCATCGTACGTACCCAATTGGATGATGGCTAAACGAAATGGACGAGCGAGTTGTGCACGGCTTGGGTCGACTTTCGCAATTTGATCTCGAATGTAGTTTTCATCAAAGCAATGCTCGTCAATACCACCAATAAGACCAAATGGGTTACGGGCAGTTTCCAAATACACAGGCAAAGCGCCTGCTTGAAATAAAGCGCCATGGTGATTGGACTTGTGATTATTACGATCAAACAACACTAAATCGTCTTTGGTACATAAAGCATTACACACTACTTTGTTCGCAGACGATGTGCCGTTTAATACAAAATAGGTTTTATCCGCGTTATAGACTTTTGCCGCGTGCTTCTGGGCTTGGCAAGCCGCGCCCTCGTGAATCAATAAGTCCCCCAATTCCACATCTGCGTTACATAAATCGGAGCGGAATAAATTCTCACCAAAAAACTCAAAGAACTGCTTACCCGCTGGATGTTTACGGAAAAACTGTCCACCTTGATGACCCGGACAATCAAATTGGGCATTGCCCATATCAACATATTTTTCTAACATGCCGAAAAATGGTGGTAACACATTCGCTTCGTATTTCTGAGCAGCCTCATCAATTTGATGACGATAATACGAAGCAGACTGTTTAGAAGGATCAATCACACCCACAATTTGTTGATAAAGCTCACTCGACAGTGCGTCATCACGAGTCGCAAAAATAAAGACTGGCATGTCGTAGCCCGTTTCCGTGACTCGTGCTAGCTGACCATCGTAATCAACATCACGGATATCCAATAACACCACACTGACATTACTGAAATCCGCCTCAATCAATGGAACAATGGTGCGATCCTCATCCTTAAATATTTCATTGAGAGCAAGATGCTGTTCTTTCTGTGCGTATGCACCAATAGCGATGGTCAACTTTTTCATAATGTCGCCTTAATGATTTTTATTTCAACATTATAAGTAAGGAAATTATTATTTGTATGACAAAAAAACCAATTTAACATTGATTATTTATTCACTTTACATGTGATATAAATCACAAATTTAATGTAAAAATCCATTGATAAGAATGAACGTTATTTCAATAATCCTATTTACTGATTCAAATCTCTTAGATCATTAACAAACTGATCTTTCTCTCTTTTCTCTTAACTTCTCTTTTTCCTTATCTAATAAGTAAGTTCCCGACAAAAACAAACAATGAAACTTCACATCCTTGTATGAATGCGATAAAAAATAAGGTCACCACTGACCGTAATTATTATGGATTGATATTTAAGGGACACGTCATGGCTTTTAATCTGCGTAATCGACATTTTTTAAAACTGCTGGATTTCACACCCACCGAAATCCACTATTTATTGGATCTCTCTAGCCAACTGAAAGCGGCAAAATACGCGGGCTGCGAACAACCTCAGCTCACGAAAAAAAACATTGCTTTAATTTTCGAAAAATCTTCCACTCGCACCCGTTGTGCATTTGAAGTTGCCGCCTTTGATCAAGGCGCACAAGTGACCTATTTAGGTCCATCGGGATCGCAAATTGGTCATAAAGAATCAATGAAAGACACCGCCCGTGTGCTTGGTCGCATGTATGACGGCATTGAATATCGAGGCTTTGGGCAAGAGGTTGTTGAAGAACTCGCAAAATACGCTGGGGTTCCTGTCTGGAACGGATTAACCGATGAATTTCACCCCACTCAAATTCTCGCAGATCTTCTAACCATGAAAGAGCATGCGCCACATCGCCAATTGTCTGAAATGCGCTTTGCCTACCTTGGGGATGCTCGTAATAATATGGGTAACTCTTTGCTTGTCGGTGCAGCCAAGATGGGCATGGACATTCGCTTAGTCGCACCAAAAGCTTGCTGGCCCGATCCTCAATTAGTTGAAACCTGCCAAGACATCGCCAAAGAAACGGGTGCAAAAATCACACTCACGGAAGACGTTCAAGAAGGCGTGTATTTGTGTGATTTCATTTATACCGACGTATGGGTATCCATGGGCGAGCCACAAGAAGTATGGGCTGAACGCGTCAAATTTCTGCGCCCTTACCAAGTCAACCATGCAGTACTCCAAGCAACCGATAATACCAATGTTAAATTCATGCACTGTTTGCCCGCATTTCATAATGATGAAACACAAATTGGTCATGAGATTGCTGAAAAATTTGGCTTAAATGGATTAGAGGTTACTGAAGATGTCTTTGAATCAGCTCACTCAATAGTCTTTGATCAGGCCGAAAATCGAATGCATACCATCAAGGCAGTGATGGTGGCAACCTTAGGCTAATCTTGTAAAAAAGCCGTAAACGCAAACGCTTGCCTTCGAATTTGAAGCGCGTATAATCCATCAAAATTTTAGAATAAGAGAATGGATATGTTGGTATTTTTAGCAGATAAGCTGATGTTAGGTGTCGATGACTCCACTTTTTCAATATCAGCAGTACCTTCTCTTATTTCATAAAAACCTCCTTATTGGAGGTTTTTTTTTATTTTTATATTGCTCCACCTTTGAACACAAAAAGGAAATATTATGGTCAATTCGCTGTTTCAAAAACACATCATCTCCATTCCAGAGCTTAATCGTGCCGAATTGGAACTTATTGTCGAAACGGCGGGTCAATTGAAAGCCACACCCAATCCAACCTTATTACAAAATAAAGTGATTGCGAGTTGTTTCTTTGAACCATCAACGCGGACACGTTTATCGTTTGAAACAGCGATTCAGCGTCTGGGCGGAACGGTCATTGGCTTCGATAATGCGGGCAATACTTCGCATGCGAATAAAGGCGAAACCCTTGCGGACTCCGTACAAGTCATTACCTCTTATGTCGATGCCTTTGTTATGCGCCATCCTCAAGAAGGTGCCGCTCGATTAGCCTCTGAATTTTCAGGCAAGGTTCCTGTTATTAATGCAGGCGATGGCTCAAATCAGCATCCAACTCAAACCTTATTGGATTTGTTCACCATTTATGAAACCCAAGGCCGCTTGGATAATCTGAATATTGCCTTTGTCGGCGATCTGAAATACGGACGTACTGTTCACTCATTGGCACAAGCTCTGTCGAAATTTGAAGGGATTCAATTCTTCTTTATTGCCCCTAAAACCCTCACCATGCCAGATTATTTGTGTGAAGAGTTGGACGATTTGGGCATCACTTATCACTTTGTCGATAACATGGACAATGTGATAGCAGACCTAGATATTTTGTACATGACTCGCGTTCAAAAAGAACGATTTGATGCGTCTGAATATGCCGACATGAAAGCCGCGTACATTTTGAATGCTGATATGCTGAAACCCGCGCGTCCAAATTTGAAAGTATTACACCCATTACCCCGCGTTGATGAAATCACAACGGATGTTGATGAAACTCCTCATGCCTATTATTTCCAACAAGCTGGCAATGGGGTTTACGCTCGCCAAGCTTTGCTAGCCCTTGTGTTAAATGAAACCCTATAAGATGGAATGCCTTATGAATAAAGAGACCAAACTGCAAGTAGAAGCAATCAAAAATGGCACTGTGATTGATCATATTCCAGCAAACTTGGGCATTAAAATCGCACAAATGTTTCATATTCCACAAACAAATCAACGTGTAACGATTGGCTTAAATTTACCTTCATCCGCCTTAGGTAAAAAAGATCTCATTAAGATTGAAAATGTATTCATCACAGAAGATCAAGCAAACCAACTTGCTATTTATGCCCCTCACGCCACCGTGAATCAGATTGATGATTATGTTGTCGTCAAAAAGCTGAATTTAGCCCTTCCCCAGAGTATTACCGGAATTTTTCATTGCCCTAACAGCAATTGTATTACTCATAATGAGCCAGTGAAAACACGGTTTTCGGTGATTCAAAAGGGAGAGATGGTCAAATTAAAATGTGGCTACTGTGAAAAATCATTTTCTCAAGCCATTATGATCTCGCAAGATTAGATTGATGATATGTGAATGATTATGCGATCAAAGTATCTATAATTCAGGCTCAATATCACGAAAATCACAGACAAAAACAACAACAACCCCGTTAAAATCAATAAGATATCAATTTCAACGGGGTGATTTTAATAACATAAATCCCACAAATAATAAACTTCATACCTCTACAATCTGTCGCATAAAGTAGATAATTAATCCATTCGCTCTTTCTCCGGAGCACTTTAGTTTTGCTTTAAGGACACTTTCATGGATCTTCATCCTATAACGGCAATGATGACCGATGTAGAAGATAATGATGATATTCTTCGCGTTTGCAAACGCTTACTTCAACAACAGAGCTTTTCAACTCAAGATGATATTCGCCATCATTTAATTGATATGGGATATACCGATATTAGTCAATCGACGGTATCTCGCTTACTGTCACGCTTAGGCGTGGCGAAAACTCCCAATGTGTATGGCAAAAAAGTGTATTGCTTAACCGTTGAAAATGAGCCCGTACGCATCGGATCATCGATTTCATCACAAATTGAATACATCACTCATAATCAAATGGTGATCGTGATAAAAACACATCCTGGTGGTGCACAATTAATTGCTCGATTATTGGATACCCAACCTCACCATGAGATTCTGGGTACGATCGCAGGAATTGATACCGTTATGATAGCCCCTCGCGACATTTCACACATTGACCAATGTGAATCGATTATCCGCTCTCGACTGGGTTTATCTTTATAATTGTCCAAATTCACACTTAACTAAGACTCGATTCTGATACCATCAGCGGGTGATCGTCTGATCATGTCATTTCATTTATTTATGAGGAAATAACCATGACTCAAATTCTACATACCGATAAAGCACCTGCTGCCATTGGTCCTTATGTTCAAGGTGTTGATCTTGGCAATATGGTCTTAACCTCTGGTCAAATTCCAGTGAATCCAGTAACAGGTGAAGTGCCTGAAGGTATCGCCGAGCAAGCTCGTCAATCATTGGACAACGTAAAAGCGGTTGTTGAAGCATCAGGTTTGACTGTGGCTAACATCGTTAAAATGACGGTTTTCGTAAAAGATTTGAACGACTTTGCTGCCGTTAATGAAGTATACGGTGCTTTCTTTGATGAGCATAATGCCGCTTATCCAGCACGTTCTTGTGTGGAAGTTGCTCGTTTACCAAAAGACGTGAAAATTGAAATTGAAGCTATTGCAGTGCGCAACTAGCCCCAATTCGTTTCAAGTGATAACCGCAATTCGTTGCGGTTATCAGGCATTCATCACTATTTTTAATGTGTGTGAAAATACAGAAGGAAACCACGCTGTAAACTGAGTGGGATTTTGCATCATAGCTAACATCAACTCAGATTGAGACCACCAGCGAAATGCCATCACTTCATTTGGATTGGGTTCAACCACTAACTTATGATCCACTTTCGCAACCAAGACATGATCCAATTCATATTCAATCAAATCATTATCCAATTCCGCACGATACACAAAAGACGCAACATCTTGTAAATAAACGGGCTCTGTAATCCCCATTTCTTCCTGTAATCGACGTACACCCGCAGCAATCATATGCTCACCTTCTCTTGGGTGAGAACAACAGGTATTCGTCCAACATCCGCCACTATGGTATTTATGGCTATCTCGTTGTTGCAGGAGAAACTCGATTCCTTTTTCGCCATCTCGATATAACAATACGGAAAAAGCCAAATGCAAATGTCCATCACGATGCGCTTGCATTTTCTCTTGGCTACCGATAATTTCGCCGTTCTCATTCACTAAAATGACGTTTTCAGTGCTCATATTAACTCTTCTTTCAATAAAAAGGACACGCCGAAGCCTGTCCTTATTTTCTCATTTCACATTAAAATTAACGCGCGCTTTTTTGTTGGGCTTCTTCGTTTAATTCTGCCAGTTTTTGGCTCATTAACTCGTGACTGCCTTCCACCAGACTTCGAAGACTTTCCTTACCCAATCCTTCAGTTGGAATTGGCGACATCACTTCAACAATCACAGTACCGTTATTCCAACGGTTCAATTTCACATTCTCTGTTGAACTACAAACAATGGGTACTAACGGAACTTGGGCAGCAAGTGCCGCATGGAATGCGCCCGTTTTAAACGGCAATAAACCGCGTCCACGTGAGCGAGTACCTTCAGGAAACATCCAGATCGAAACGTTACGTTCTTTAATTTTTTTAACCACTTGAGCAATGGTACCGACAGCTTTACTGCGGTTCGCACGATCAATCAGAATATTGCCAGTGATCCAGTATAACTGACCAAACAACGGCATCCATACGAGGCTTTTCTTACCGACGGTAACCGTACGAGGCATGGTCGCACCAGCAACGGTAAATAGATCGTAATTATTTTGATGGTTAGCAATGTAAATAGCAGAGCCGACGTTATACGCCTCTTTAGGAATACGAATTTCCAATTTAATGCCAAATAACCACGACATTTTACTGAATAACCGTCCAAACGTTTGCACGTGTTTTGGGTTACGAGGACTAAATAGACAATAAATACAGCCAAACACAAACGTCAAAATGGCAAAAATAGCCAATCCGATCATACGTAAAATTAAAATCATTAACCGCTCCTCAACTTACAAGCGTTCGCTAGTATACTCAGGCAGAACAAAATTACACCTATTCCCATAAAAAAAGCCCTCAAATGAGGGCTTATCATCAATAAATTGGTGAATATATTGAAGGTAATTGATCACTCACTATCGATAGCTGCGCCATCACTGTGAATTTCAATTTCAGTAATACGTTGCAGACCGCGTGGTAATGGCTTACCTCGACGACCACGATCGCCACGGAAGTTATCCAAATCCGTCGGTTTCAGCGCAAATTTACGTTTTCCTGAATACAGCACAACGCTGGCTTGCGGTGGGATTGTGATCAAGTGCACCACCACTTCTTCGCGATTTTTCGCTTTTGCAGCAGGAATGTTAATGATCTTATTCCCTTTACCTTTACCCAATTGCGGCAAATCTTTCACTGGGAATAACAACATTTGCCCGGTATTGGTGATCACTAAGACTTCGTCTTGCTGCAAATCATTCACTTGGTATGGTGTTAATACTTCTGCTTCCGCTGGGACCGTTAACAGTGTCTTACCGTTACGGTTTTTCGACAGCATGTCTTCACCTTTACAGACGAAACCATAACCCGCATCCGATGCCATTAACCAAGACTTTCCTTCTTCGGTCATCAACACTTGTTTAATGTGTGTATTCGCCGCTAAGTTTAATCGTCCCGTGATTGGCTCACCTTGGCTACGAGCCGATGGCAAGGAATGTGATTCTAGGGCATAGCTCCGTCCATCCGATCCCACAAAAATTACTGGCTGATTACTCTTACCTCGCGCATGGGCTAAATAATTATCACCGGACTTATAGCTCAATGTGCTTGGATCGACCTCATGCCCCTTCGCATGACGAATCCAACCTTTTTCTGACAGAACAACGGTAATCGCTTCACTTGGGATTAAATCACGTTCTGTTAAGGCTTTTGCTTCTGCACGCTCAACTAACGGAGAACGGCGATCATCGCCGTACGACTCTGCATCGCTAATGATTTCTTTTTTCAGTAATGTGTTTAAACGACGTTCAGAGCCTAATAGCGCTTGCAACTTATCGCGTTCCGTTTCCAATTCGGCTTGTTCAGCACGAATTTTCACTTCTTCCAGCTTCGCCAACTGACGTAATTTAATTTCTAAAATTGCATCGGCCTGAATCGGACTTAAATGGAAGCGACTCATTAATTCTGTTTTTGGATCGTCTTCATTACGAATCAAATCGATCACGTCATCAATATTCAGATACGCAATCAAAAGACCTTCAAGAGTCTCTAAACGCGATAACACTTTATCTAAACGATGTTGTAAGCGACGACGAACGGTTAAGCGACGGAAGGTCAACCACTCATTCAAAATGGTAACTAGACCTTTTACTTCAGGACGCCCATTCAGACCCAGCATATTGATATTAACGCGGTAGCTACGCTCAAGATCGGTCGACGCAAATAAATGATTCATCAACTGATCGCAATCAATACGATTAGAGCGCGGCACAATCACGATACGCGTTGGGTTTTCATGATCCGACTCATCACGCAAATCTTCAACCATCGGTAGCTTTTTCGCACGCATTTGGTTGGCAATTTGTTCCAATAACTTAGCACCAGATACCTGATGTGGCAGTGCCGTAATGACAATATCGCCATTTTCTTTGTGCCAAATAGCACGCATCCGCACACTACCACGACCCGATTTGTAGATTTTTTTCAATTCGCTCTGTGGGGTAATGATTTCCGCTTCCGTTGGATAATCTGGTCCTTTAACAAAGGTCATCAGATCATCCAATTCGGCTTGTGGATTATCAATCAAATGCACAACGGCATCGGCAACTTCACGTACGTTATGAGGTGGAATGTCGGTAGCCATACCCACTGCGATGCCCGTGATGCCATTCAATAAAATGTGGGGTAAACGTGCTGGTAAGGTTTTTGGCTCTTTTAGAGTACCGTCAAAGTTTGGATTCCAATCAACGGTTCCGTGACCCAATTCACCCAGTAAAACCTCAGAGAAACGAGACAAACGCGATTCGGTATAACGCATTGCTGCGAAAGATTTTGGATCATCTGGTGCTCCCCAGTTACCTTGACCATCAACCAATGGGTAACGATAAGAGAAGGGTTGAGCCATTAAGACCATGGCTTCGTAACATGCCGAATCACCATGTGGGTGGTATTTACCCAATACGTCACCAACAGTACGAGCGGATTTTTTGTATTTGGCGGTTGCCGCCAATCCAAGCTCTGACATCGCATAAATAATACGACGTTGTACGGGTTTTAATCCATCGCCAATGAAAGGCAAAGCACGATCCATGATGACGTACATGGAGTAATTCAAATAAGCATCTTCTGTGAACTTCCGTAAAGGAAGTTGTTCAATGCCCTCTAAAGTGACATCTGTCATCGTAAGAGTCCGTTAATTCTGAAATAAAAAGGCGATGATTATCATCGCCCATTAAAAAAATAAGACAACCGGTAAAGATTACAGCTCGAGTGCATCGCCTTTTTCTTGCAACCAATGACGACGATCTTCAGCGCGTTTTTTACCTAATAACATGTCCATCATGTCATTGGTTTTCTGATCATCATCGATGGTCAACTGTACTAAACGACGGGTATTTGGATCCATGGTCGTTTCACGCAATTGCAATGGGTTCATTTCACCCAATCCTTTAAAGCGTTGCACATTCACTTTTCCGCGCTTGCTGCGTAAACGCTCCAAAATGCCTTCTTTCTCAGCATCATCAAGGGCGTAATGCACCTCTTTCCCTAAATCAATACGATACAAAGGCGGCATGGCGATGTAAACGTGTCCAGCACGTACTAACGCGGAAAAGTGCTTCATGAACAGTGCACATAGCAAAGTCGCAATGTGCAAACCATCGGAATCCGCATCCGCTAACACGCACACCTTACCGTAGCGTAATGACGATAAATCATCGCTATCGGGATCAATGCCAAGTGCAACGGAAATATCGTGAACTTCTTGTGAAGCCAAGACTTGATCAACAGACACTTCCCAGGTATTCAGAATCTTACCACGTAAGGGCATAATGGCCTGATACATACGATCTCGTGCTTGTTTTGCAGAGCCGCCTGCCGAGTCACCTTCCACTAAAAACAATTCAGTACGCGCTAAGTCTTGCTGAGAACAATCGGCCAGTTTGCCTGGTAGTGCAGGACCTGATGTGATTTTTTTACGTACCACTTTTTTACTGGCACGCATACGGCGGTGTGCGTTAGCAATACACAATTCAGCTAATTGTTCTGCCAATTGAGGACGTTCATTCAACCATAAACTAAACGCATCTTTCACTACACCAGAGACAAACGCGGCACATTGGCGTGATGACAAACGCTCTTTTGTTTGTCCTGCAAATTGGGGATCTTGCATTTTAACGGACAATACATAGGCACAACGTTCCCAAATATCATCGGCGGTTAACTTCACACCACGAGGCAACAAATTACGGAATTCACAGAACTCACGCATGGCATCAAGTAAACCTTGGCGTAATCCATTTACGTGTGTGCCACCTTGTGAAGTCGGAATCAAGTTAACGTAACTTTCCGAAATTAATTCACCGCCTTCAGGTAACCATAATAATGCCCAGTCGGCCCCTTCCGTTTGTCCTTTAAAGACACCCGTAAAAGGCTGCTCTGGTAATAAAGTGTACCCTTTCACGTTATCAATCAGATAATCGTTCAAACCGTCTTCGTAGTACCAACGGTAAGTATCATTATTAACGTGATCAACAAAGTTGACTTCTAAACCAGGGCATAATACGGCTTTGGCTTTTAAAATGTTTTTAAGGCGAGAAACGGAGAACTTTGCGCTATCAAAATATGAGGCATCCGGCCAGAAATGAACACTGGTACCATGAGCACGACGGCCACACGTACCAATCACTTCTAATTCAGAGACTTTATTGCCATTTTCAAAGGCAATTTGATACACCTGCCCTTCTCGTTTTACGGTCACTTCCGTACGTAACGATAAGGCGTTGACAACGGAAATACCGACTCCGTGTAATCCCCCTGAAAATTGGTAGTTTTTGTTGGAAAATTTTCCGCCTGCGTGCAATTTAGACAGGATCAATTCGACCCCAGATACTTTCTCTATTGGGTGAATATCAACAGGCATACCACGTCCATCATCCACAACTTCTAGGGATTGATCGGCGTGTAAAATCACGTCAATTTTCTTGGCGTGTCCGGCTAAAGCTTCATCGACACTGTTATCGATCACTTCTTGACCCAAATGGTTTGGACGAGAAGTATCGGTGTACATGCCGGGGCGGTGACGTACTGGATCTAAACCATTGAGAACCTCAATGGCACCAGCGTTATAAGTTTGATCAGTCATATTACGGAAGGCTACAAGAAATTTTCATCAAAAAAGTAAGAAACACCTAACGTTATCAACGTTTAGTGCAATGAGTCTCTGACAAATCAGAGCCAAAGAAATTCGATAATATCAGCGTTGAAACGCTCAAAACCAATGAAGCTGTGATCCCCATTGGGTTCAACCGTTTGTTTACTGTCTGTGTATTTTTCTACAGCTTGGCGATAATCCAACACTTCATCACCTTCTTGTTGCAATAACCACAAGCGCTCGGGTTCAAGAATATCCAAAACCTCTAATGCCTTTAATTCATCCATGTGGTGCGGCTTCAATACATAGCGTGTCTGAGTATATGGGTTGGTTTGCTCGCCCAAATAATCTTGTAATAGCTCGTAAGGACGTACTGCCGGATTCACTAATACGGCGGGAAAACCATAACAATCATGCAGCCATGTCGCTAAGTAACCACCAAGTGAACTGCCCACAACACCAATTCGATAGTGACCTTGTAAAGGCTCAATGAGTTTGACTAATGCATCCGCCGCCGCTTTAGGGTGAGGCGGTAAATCGGGTATTTCAACACGAACGTCGGGACGATGTAAATGACAATACTCTTTCATCACCTGCGCTTTAATCGACAAAGACGAGCTGTTAAAACCGTGAATATACAATAATAATGGTGGCATTTAGTACCCCGTCGAATCCAGTTCTGGGAGAAATTCATTGCCATCTAAGCGATGTACTTGCGTGTAAATCTCTCCTGTTGGGGTTAATTCTAGATAACGCCATCCAGGATTTAGACTATCTAATGAGAAATCATCAGAAGAAGGCTTAAATTGAATGCAAGTGGAAGGTGTCGCCAATAAACGAATGTCTTGATGGTAGCAATCCACCGTTTGGTGAATGTGTCCGAAAAGCATGCTACGTACATTAGAATAGTGAGAAACCACATCCCACAATGCGTCACTGTTTTTCAAACAATGTTGATCTAACCAACGACTGCCAATCAAGATAGGATGATGATGTAAAGAGATCAACACATGGCGATCAGGGTATTTCTGCAATGTCTGTGCTAAGCGATCCAACTGGTCTTGATTTAAAAACCCATAAGGTGAACTGGGTACTTGGCTATCCAACAAAATAACCAACCAATGATCCCCGATTAAAATCTCTTGATGGGGTTGGATAGTAGAAGAAGGATGAATATTATGCATATTTGGCTGATGATCATGATTTCCCGGTAACCAAAAGCATGGCACAGACCAACTACTCAAACCTTGCGCAAATCGTTGATAAGAGTGCGCACTATGATCTTGAGAAATGTCTCCCGTTGCCACAATCGCATCAAATCGATTATTTGATGCTTTTACAGCGTCTAAAACCGCATGGTAGCTATCTAATGTATTGATACCCAACAGGCTCCCTGTTGCATCAGCAAACAAGTGTGGATCCGTCAATTGCAATAAAATGACGTTGTCAGGATGTTGTGGTAACAACGAATAGGTCGGCAAGTCAGTCACCCTTTTCATTAAATTTAAGGTTTTTTACACATTATTTTGAAACGAAACGGAGTGGATAGCTAGGACACCGATCGCTTTTTTGTTCCATATTTTAAACAATATCGTAACCAATCACACAAGAATTGGTTTACTTGTTGTTTTTCATTTTGCTGGTGCATTTCACGATTGGGGTATGAATACGTTGCTTTAAAGGCTTTATATTGTTGCAAATGCAGCACTTCTGCCATTTTTGCATCGTGGTACAAACGCACCATCAAATGTGGACTTTGACAAAGCGGTATATCATTTTCATCGTTTTGAAACAAACAAATTAAGGTTGTATATCGCGTTAATTCGATAATTTCAATGCCATACTCATGCTCAAAAAGTTGATAACGCGAAATATCTCCCACGTATTTTTCTGAAGACAATAATGGCAATAATTTCACATAATTACTTTCGTACAGGCTCAGAAGCTCGTGTAAATTCACATGATAAGGGCGCTTAACCGCATCACTCACAATTCACCCCATTGCTGTTGTAAGCGAGCCACATTCAGTTGCAACCATTGTAAGGCAATAATGGTGGCTGCATTTTCAATCTTTCCTGATTCAACCCAAGCATACGCTTCTTGGCGACTCACAACATGAACGCGAATATCTTCACCTTCTTCTGGAACACCATGAATGCCCTTAGCTTTACTGCTATCTACCCGCCCGACAAAAACTGATAACACTTCAGACGTTCCACCTGCGCTGGATAAATAACGAGAAATGGATTGAAAATCGGATACGTCAATGCCCGCTTCTTCGATGGCCTCTCGCTGTGCCACCTCTTCAGGTGACTCATCGGTATCAATAATCCCAGCCACAATCTCTAATTGCCAAGGCTGACAGTTGGCAATGTGCGCGCCAATACGAAACTGCTCTACCAGTACGACGGAATCTGTTATCGGATCATAAGGCAGAACAGCCGCCGCATGTCCACGCTCAAACAGCTCTCGTGAAATTTCGTCACTCCAACCACCCGAAAAAAGACGATGGCGAAAACGATAAGTCGTCATATCAAAAAATCCCTGATAGACCGTTTTTTTCTCTCGCATTTCCACACAACTTTTATCAAAACTGATAATAGATGCTTCTTTATTTTCTTTGGTGTTCATCGCAACCTCACTGATTTTACTGCTGTTTAATTACAAAAAGAGGTGACAAAAAGGACATAATACTTGCGCTATCATAACGCTTCTCTTTTTTTTAAGTCCAATTTTGTGGCTTGATCGATTACAATCACAACGATTACACCCCATTTTACTCAACAAATAGAAGAGCCTCTAAATCAGTTTTTCGTTCCAACTTATTGAGTTTGGTTCAGCTTATTTTCTGTCTCAGTCTTTTGTTTTCATCAGGAAAGGGATACATGAAAAAACTGCTTCCGTTTTTTATTAGTGCCGCCTTAGCGACGGTGAGCCACAGTGCTCTTGCGGATAACCTTACGCAAATTTATCAGCAAGCGAAACAAAACGATCCGCAATTATTAAGTGCGGCAGCTCAGAAAAATCAAGCTTTTGAAGCCATTGGTGAAGCAAACAGTGCTTTATTACCACAAATCAATTTGACGGGTGGTTATAAGATTGGTGCACCGATTAATGAGTTACATAACAATACGCACGGTTTTAATGCTGGTGTTAGTGTCGGTCAATCCATTTTCAATCGTACCAGTTGGGCAAATCTGGATGTAGCACAACTCAAAGCTCGTGAAGCCGATGCCGTCTATGCCGCAACTCAGCAAGGTGTGATATTGAATGTCGCTCAAGCGTATTTCAATGTACTAAAAGCAATGGACGATTTGAAGTTTGTTGAAGCAGAGAAAAAAGCCGTTGGTCGCCAACTAGAACAAACCAAACAACGTTTTGAAGTTGGATTATCCGCCATTACCGATGTGCATGATGCGCAAGCTCAATACGATGCTGTTCTTGCCAGTGTAATTCAACAACAAAACATTTTAGCGAACAGCTACGAAGGGTTGAGTGAGATTACGGGTCAAAACTACACGGCCGTAGCCCCACTAGATACCTCAAAATTCAAAGCCGTGAAACCGCTGCATAATGCTCAAGATCTATTAAAACAAGCAGAAAAAGACAACTTAACGTTACTGGCTAAGCGCATTGCGCAAGACATGGCGCGTGAGGGCATTACCGTTTCAGAATCTCAACGATCACCTGTCGTTACTGTTGGTGCTGGTTACGGTTATGATGGCGTACAAAATAACCCTGCGTTTGAAAACCGTGGACAAGTCAGTGCTAATATTTCGATCAGTGTACCGCTGTACACTGGTGGACGCATTACTTCACAAGTGAAACAAGCGCAATACGGCTATGTTGCCTCCAGTGAAAACCTAGAGCAGGCATATCGTACGGTAACACGTAATGTTCGTAATGATTACAACAACATTAATGCGGCGATTGGTTCTGTTCGTGCGTACGAGCAATCGGTTATTTCAGCGCGTTCAGCATTGAAAGCCACAGAAGCGGGTTTTGATGTGGGTACTCGTACCATTGTCGACGTATTAGACGCCACTCAAAGCCTATATAATGCCAATAGCCAATTAGCCAATGCCCGTTACAGCTACTTATTAAGCACGTTGCAATTAAAACAAGCCGTCGGCACATTAAATGAAAACGACTTGTTAGACATTAATCATATGCTGGCACCAAGTACTCAAACATCAACTGAACGTTAATTTCACATGAGTTGATCACTGATAAAACAAAAAAGCGCCTAGGGCGCTTTTTTATTTGATGGCCTACGTGAATTAGCGATTAACCTCGCCCACCACGAATGGCTTCAATAATTTTGGAGGTTGAACAACCGTCTTCAAAATTCAAAACTTGAACACCACCACCATTCGCGATCACTTCTTTACCACCTGCGATCTCTTCAGGCTTGTAATCCCCCCCTTTGACTAAAAGGTCGGGCAAAATTTCACTGATCAAGCGCTGTGGTGTCGATTCTGTAAATGGCACAACCCAATCGACAGCACCCAATCCAGCCAATACTGCCATACGGCGATCCTCTGGATTCACAGGGCGGCCAGGTCCTTTTAGACCTTGTACTGAAGCATCCGAATTCACAGCAACGATCAAACGATCGCCCAATTTTGCAGCTTGCGTTAAATACGCAACATGCCCCGCATGAAGAATATCAAAACAGCCATTTGTCATGACAACGCGCTCGCCACGGGCTTTTGCTGCCTTCACGGCTTGTTGTAATGACATTTCATTCATGACACCAAAACCCGTATCTTGACTGCCATGAATCGCTTCTGTTAACTCAATCGTTGACAGTGTTGAGGTTCCTAATTTACCAACCACAACACCCGCCGCTGCATTTGCTAATTTACACGCATCAGATAGCGATGATCCTGCTGACAAAGACGCTGCTAGGACAGAAATCACGGTGTCACCAGCACCCGTTACGTCGTACACTTCTTGCGCTTGTGTCGGCATATGTAACGGCTCTTCGCCTTTCTGCAAGAGTGTCATTCCATGCTCACTGCGTGTCACCAATAACGCATCCAATTCAAATTTCGCCATGATCGCTAAGCCTTTTTCGACCAAGTCAGCGTCGTTCTGAACTTTACCGACCACAGCTTCAAATTCAGATAAATTCGGTGTTAATAAGGTGGCACCACGGTAACGTTCAAAATCACTGCCTTTTGGATCAATCAATACGGGCAACTTCGCAGCACGAATTTGCTGAATCATACTTTGAACGTGCTCTAACGCCCCTTTCGCATAATCCGACAGAATCACAGCTTTTACATGCGGCAACACTTGCTCAATACGCGGTAAAATTCGATCTTTATCGATATTTTGAAACGGCTCTTCAAAATCTAAGCGAAGTAACTGTTGTCCACGACTCATCACACGCAATTTTGTGATGGTTGGGTATTCAGGCAATGCGACAAAATCACAACGTACATCTAGAGAGCTTAATTTTTCAGTCAATGCTTTGGCTTGCTCATCCATGCCCGTAAGACCAATCAAATGAGCTTGACCACCCAGAGCTGCAATATTCATTGCCACGTTTGCGGCACCGCCTGGACGTTCTTCCATTTGATCGACTTTCACAACAGGAACTGGGGCTTCTGGCGAAATTCGCCCAGTTGGACCGTACCAATAACGATCCAACATGACATCACCCACGACCAACACACCTGCGTGATCGTAATCGGGAAGGGTCAATTTCATGGTGTTCTCCGAACTGATAAAAACAGCGTGATCATACCACGCTCATTCTTGTTCCCTAAATGGCAAAATCAAGGTGTTCTGCCATACCTCAAGGATATACTCGCGTTCAGGGAAAAAGACCGTCGCTTCAACCCAAGTCGATTGCCCCAACAAACTCAATTGGTGCGTCTTATCCCGCAATTGACAATAAATACGGATCAAAGCTTTTGCCTGTTGGACATCGATCACTCCGACTTCCGCACACAATTCAAAAATGCGTAAATTATCGGACCAACGAGTTAATACTGAATATTCTGTTGCGTATGCCAATACCCAATATTGCGCTAAGAACTCAATGTCTGTAATACCACCAAGCCCTTGCTTTAAATCAAAGCCATCGGAACGGTGCGTACCAAAATGTTCTCGCATCTTTTCACGCATCTTAACCACTTCAGACGCCAGCGCTTTTTGATCTCTCGGTTGACAAAGAATGTCAGTTCGTACGGTTTGAAAAGCCTGTTGCAACGGTTTACCGCCATAAATCATGCGAGCTCTCACCAGAGCTTGATGCTCCCACGTCCACGCTTCTTGTTGTTGATATTCAGCAAAAGACGCCAATGTGGTGACTAATAACCCACTCGCGCCAGACGGACGTAAACGCATGTCGATCTCATACAAGACACCACTGATGGTACGGGTTGAAAAAAGATGCACAATTCGTTGTGCCAAACGCAAATAAAATTGACGACCGTCTAAGACCTTCTCACCATTCGTCTCGACATTCTCAGGACAGTCATGGACAAACACCAAATCCAAATCCGAGCTGTAACCCAACTCCCAGCCACCCACTTTTCCATAACCTAAAACGGCAAAACCTACACCATCTCGCCCCGTTAAATGGCTTGGCACACCAAACTTGCTGGTCATTTGACGCCATGCTTGTTGTACAACTGCCGATACAATGGCTTCTGCTAAATAGGTTAAATGATCGCTGACTAACGTAATGGGCAGAACATCGGCAATATCGGCGGCGGCAATTCGTAATAATTGCGTTTGCTTAAACTGACGAATCGCCTCCATTTGTTGTTCCATATCATCTTCCGGAATACGTGCCAAATACTCTTGTAATTCTTGCTCATATTCCTGCAGAGGTGTCGGATGATAAAGCTGTTGTGGATCAAGTAAAGCATCAAGGAGAACGGGATAACGCGCCACTTGATCTGCAATCATGGCACTGGCGGCACATAAACGAATAAGTTGTGCCAAAGCATTGGGGTATTCCACCAGCAACTCTAAATACGTGGTGCGTGTTGAAATTTTCACAATCACATTCAAAACTCGAGATAACACCATTGGGGCATCATCGCGCTCAACTAACTGTGCTAATACCGAGGGCATTAAACGCATCATGACATCTCGACCACGAGGACCTAATGTTCTTTTCGCTAATTCAGTTTTAAATTGTCGTAATTGTGTAGTTTGTAATTCAGCTTCAACAACGTTCAAATCGTGCAAAATCACAGATAAAAGATCACTTTGGTGTGCGGCTGCCCACATCTCAATAAAGACAGCTTGAGATGCTTCATTATCCGCATCCTCATCCTCATCTCCGATCAGCTCGACAAATACGGTGTGCACATCTGTCATGCATTGCTGAATCTCACTCAAAAGATCCGTCCAATTACTGTGTCCCATCGCATGGGTCAAACGTTGTTGATTCAAAATGTCATCAGGCAATGTTTGTGTTTGTTTGTCATCAATGGCTTGTAATAGGTTTTCAACACGACGTAAGAAACGATAATGATGCTGTAATTGTTCGCACGTTTTATGGGGTAGTAACCCCAATAAATCAATCGCCCGTAACGTTTTGAGTAGGCCTCTACCTCGTAGGCTAGGCTCTCGACCACCACGAATTAGCTGAAAAGTTTGAACGATAAATTCAATTTCACGAATACCACCAGCGCCCAGTTTGATGTTATTCGTCAGTCCTCGACGACGAACCTCACTGCGAATCATGGCTTTCATACGACGTAACGCTTGAATAGCACTGAAATCCATATAGCGACGAAACACAAAAGGTCGAAGCATTTGACGCAGTTCTTGGTACTGAGCAATGCTTTCACGCCCTAAAACACGAGCTTTGACCATCGCGTAACGTTCCCAATCACGCCCTTGTTCTTGATAGTAATCTTCTAATGCGGCGTAGCTCATAACTAGAGGGCCACTGTCACCAAAAGGACGTAAGCGCATATCAACGCGATAACAGAACCCATCCGAAGTCGCTTGATCCAAAGCTTTGATCAAACGCTGCCCCAATCGCGTAAAAAACTGTGCATTGGCCAATACTCGACGCGCCCCAACGGTTTCTCCGTTTTCTGGATAGGTAAAAATCAAATCAATGTCTGATGAAAAATTTAGCTCACTACCGCCTAACTTCCCCATGCCTAAAATTAATAATGGCTGAGGCTCACCTTGGGCATTGGTAGGCGTACCCCACTCTTTGCACGATTGTTGATATAACCACTGGTACGATTCCATAATAATGGCTTCAGCCAATTTGGATAAATGCGCCAAACTTTGCTCAACAGTCCAATCATTAATAAAATCGTGCCACGCAATCCAACTCATTTCGCGCTGACGAAATTGTCGTACGCACCGATTCAGCATCGCTTCGTCAGTAATCGCTGACAAACTTGCTCGCAACTCACTGCGATAACCTTGAAAGCGTTGCTTCTCTTCACTGTGCGCCAGTAACCAAGGTAAAAATGACACCTCACGTAACGTATTTCTCACGATGAAGTCACTCAAGCCCAGTACCTGAAGACAGTGTAATGAGGGATCGATATCCTCAGCTAACGTAGGGTGAGTTTGAATAATACGTCGCCACGCCTGTTCTCCAGCTTGTTGTAACCATACGGGGTGATTCATGTTGCCCTTCCTACTGACGCACAAGATAAACTTTGAAGATAACACCAAAAAGAAAAGCTCACCAAGAGGTGAGCCTTTTTGTTTGTCTATTTACTTGAAAATATTCACCAATTTACTGATGGCATCGCTTACCAGTATGGCGTGAACTTCATGCCTTGTTGACGGGTTTGATTCATTGCATGCAATAAAGACTCTTCACGGCGATGTAACCACTTTTCCATTTGTTCGCGATCATCACCATCAAACTGCCCCATTAAATGACGCAAATAATCCAATTGTTGTAAATCTTCCATGCCTTGTAACAGATCCAACCAAGGCAAGCGGAAAGCCGTTCGACTTTCTTCATCGAACAAATGAGCAAAGCACAAGCCACTGTATAAGTTTCTCTGTAAGCGCGGGTACTGATCAAGATAATCACTGCGAGTAAACGTTTTTGATGGCACGAATACCACTTCCAACTCCTCCCAAGAACGCGTTAATGCTTGCTTTGCAAATCCATGAACGTTCGCATTCACTTTTTTACGAGCTTTTTCATCTAAGAAAGGTTGCCAGCCGCGATTCAAAATCCATCGACTGAGATCCAACCAAAGCCCGCAATATCGTGCTGAAGACAATAAACGCAACATATCTTTTGTCGCCGGAAGATTTTCCTCACGTTTCTGTAACGTCTTCATCAAGGGTTTTTGTACAGTGAGTTTTTTCAGAGTTTGCCCTTTATCCGCTAACAGTACGTCTAAGTAATGTGCCTCGGCTAACCATGCAAACTCACCGTCTAACCATTGCAATTCTTGACGTAATAAACTGCTCGCACGACGTGGAATTAACTTACCAAATATCACTAATGCTTGACGTAATAAAATCAAAGCCTGTTGCATTTCTTGTAAAGCTTTAAGGCTAGGTTGTTCAATGTAAATTTGTTCGTGTCGATGCCAATGAGACAGAGCGTGCTCCAAGGTCTGAATGAACGCGTCTTCCACACTATCAGTGTGAGTTAACTTCACTACGCTCAATGCCTTAATCGCTTCCGTAGGCGATTGAAACGCCAAGCGATAACCCCGTGCCGCCTTGCTTAAATTGCCTAAACGCATCCCACCATCGGAACACAAATCACGAGCCAATGAAAAGAGCGCTTCCGGCTGTCCAGAAATGAGTTCCAACTCAACTTCACAAATTGGAGATTCACGATCCTCAGCTCTTACCCAACCTTGATCAAACGCCACTTCAATTTGGCTGCCATCATTTAAGGCAATCAGCCATTGCTGACGTTCAAAATCCGTTGAAAACAATGCCGTTAGCTCCGATTCTGCTTTAGCAATATCAAAGCCCTCAGGCCAAGCATCTTCTGGATGCAAGGACAATAATGGCGTGGTATGGGTTGTTTCTGCATTGTATTCAGGACGCTGATGCAAACCAGCGACGACCCGACCTGCGGTTTTCAATGTTTGAACAAAAACACCATCAAAACCACGAATGCGTAATCCCATGTCATGATGGCGAAAGCGCAAATCATTGGTGTCAAAATAGACATTGGATAATTGACGACAACCTTGCTGAAGTACCTTCATTGTTGAGATTTTATGCAATAATGACTGAGAAAATTTCGGTGATACGAAAAACTTCAGCTCGATTTCTGTTTCCATTCGATTACCTATAACCTATGATTTTGTAAGCATATTTTATGAATTCTAACTGAACATAAAGGAAATAACTGCTCTAATTCCCATGAAAAGCAGTTTCCCTGTACTTATGAATAAGTTACTATGCGGTCACTTTACAACCACCGCTCAAAATTTCGCCAGTTTAGGCTTTATCTAGGTTGATCGGCTATGCCTGTAAATACAATAATGGGGCTCTTTGCTAAATCCCCAATGAAACCGCTACAACGTCATGTTACGCGCGTTAATGAATGTTGCGAATTGCTTGTACCCTTTTTTGAAGCATGTCATGGCTCTCATTGGGAAAAAGCCGCACGTTTACGTGAGCAAATTTCTCAACTTGAAAAAGATGCGGATGTTCTCAAGCGCGAGATCCGTTTAAAACTGCCTCGTGGTCTGTTCATGCCAGTCGATCGCACAGACATGCTTGAACTACTGACTCAACAGGATAAGCTCGCGAACCTTGCGAAAGACATCTCTGGTCGAGTTTTAGGACGCCAGTTACAAATCCCTCCTTCGATATACCCTGATTTTGTGGACTATGTTCAGCGCTGTTTAGACGCTGCAGACCAAGCTCGTCGTGTCATTAATGAATTAGACGAATTATTGGAAACCGGCTTTAAAGGACGCGAAGTAACCTTAGTTGCCGAAATGATTAATCAACTGGATTTGATTGAAGATGACACGGATGTGATGCAAATAAAATTGCGTCAACAATTAAGAATGATTGAACAAGATTATAACCCAATCGATGTCATGTTCTTATACAAGATCCTAGAATGGATGGGCGGGATTGCAGACCAAGCACAACGCGTTGGTTCTCGCTTAGAAATCATGTTGTCACGCTCTTAATCTTTTATCAGCGGTTTTTCTAACAAGGTTTATTAATGGAAATTTTGGCAAATCACGGCACTCTAATTATCTGGGTGGCGGCAATCTTTGGTTTTTTAATGGCCATCGGTATTGGTGCGAATGACGTTGCTAATGCAATGGGAACATCTGTCGGTTCAAAAGCATTAACCATCAAACAAGCTATTTTAATTGCGATGGTGTTTGAATTTGCAGGTGCCTATTTAGCGGGTGGTGAAGTTACCGATACTATTCGTCAAGGTGTGATTAATACGTCACTGTACGCGCATGATCCGCAAATTTTGGTGTACGGCATGATGTCAGCGCTACTGGCTGCTGGTACTTGGCTATTACTTGCTTCTTTTATGGGCTGGCCGGTTTCAACAACGCACTCCATTATTGGTGCAATCATCGGTTTTGCTTGTGTGTCTGTCGGGACGAAAGCCATTGATTGGAGTTCAATTCAAGGCATCGTCGGAAGTTGGCTTATCACCCCTTTTATTGCGGGTATTTTTGCCTATTTCATCTTTATGAGCGCACAGAAGCTGATCTTTGATACTGACAAACCAATGGCAAACGCTAAACGTTATGTGCCTGTTTATATGTTTTTAACCGCCCTCATTATCTGTTTAGTCACCATTAAAAAAGGGTTAAAACACGTTGGGTTACATTTGACCACAGGCGAAGCCTTACTTGTCTCTGTGCTGATCTCTTTCGTCTTGATGGTCATCGGGTATATTTATATCTCTCGTAAATACTCGGACGACGAAGAAACCGTCGATAGCAAAGGATTTGCCGGTGTCGAAAGTGTGTTTAGCGTATTGATGGTCGTAACCGCTTGTGCGATGGCTTTTGCTCATGGTTCTAATGACGTTGCCAATGCGATTGGTCCTCTTTCAGCTGTTGTTTCTACTGTTGAAAATATGGGACAAGTCATGGCAAAAAGTACCATTGCATGGTGGATTTTGCCATTAGGTGGTGTTGGTATTGTTGTGGGTCTCGCAACTTTGGGTCATAAAGTCATGGCAACCATCGGAACAGGGATTACGGAATTAACTCCAAGCCGTGGATTTGCTGCACAGCTTGCGACTGCCTCTACCGTGGTCTTAGCCTCGGGTACTGGTTTGCCTATTTCAACAACACAAACTTTAGTGGGTGCTGTATTAGGCGTCGGTTTTGCGCGAGGTATTGGGGCATTAAACATGGGGGTCGTGCGTAATATCGTTACCTCATGGGTAATTACCTTGCCAGCAGGCGCATTTCTCTCTGTCATTTTCTTTTACATTATTCGTGCGGCCTTTGGCTAAAAACCCTATAACGATCACAGAGGGAGACTTCGTCTCCCTCTTTATCTTGTACCCTCGCCAGTAAGTTTCTACTATCAAGGACAGTCTATACGCTTTTCGCTCACTTAAGGATTACGCAGTGAAATCACTTTTACCTCTATTCTTTCTCATTAGCGTTTTTGCTTCCCCTTCCCTTTACGCCGCGTCAACACGCTATATTTCTGATGACCTTTTTACCTATTTGCACTCAGGCCCCAGTAATAAATTTCGCATCATTGGCAGTGTCAATGCCGGTGATCAAGTGACGTTTTTAAGCGAAGATAAAAAAACAGGCTACAGCCAAATTCGCGATCTCAAAGATCGAGATGGGTGGATCAAATCAAGCTTTATCAGCAAAAAGGAAGGTCTAAAAGCGCGTGTACCCGTATTGGAACAGCAACTGACTGAAACTCAAACAGCTTTAGCACAAGCGCAAACAACCAGTGATCAAAAAAATAAAGCACTGCAAGATACTTTAGAACTACGTACCACCCAATTGGATGAACTTGCCGAGCAAAATGCACGACTCCAAGAAGAGTTGACGGTATTACAAGCCCAATCGAGCAAGTTACAAGACAAAATGGACGTAGAAAAGAACGAACTATTAATGCGTTGGTTTGGTTACGGCGGCATGGTGGCAGGATTTGGCTTACTATTGGGCTTAATATTACCATTACTGATTCCAAAACGTCGTAAACGCAATAATGGCTGGGCGTAACGGGATCAAATAGCCCTTTATACAGTGGACAGTTTATTAGAACTGTCCATGTTCTCAGTTTATTATTCTTTCAGTCTTGTTATTACCATTCTGATAATGCTGGCATCGCGATCCGTTGTTTCTCAAAAATCATCACAATATGTCGAGGCTCGATCGTTTCCAATTTCACTTTTGGTGAAATCATTTGCCCTTCCATAATTTCAACGCCATTTACCCAAATTGAACGTTGATTGGCAACGGAAGCGTAGATATGCGCTTGTAAATCAATCTTAGGCAAACGTGATTTCATCCCTTCAGACACTTCTTCCCATGATAAAATGTCTGTTATGTCACGATCATCAATATCAGAGGAAGGGCTTGAATCACTGTCTGAATTTTGCGTTGCGAAATCTTGATCACCATCAACACCTTGAATTGCCGATTTTAAGTGTTGCGCCAGATCATCTGAAAATTCAGAATAATCCAATTCTTCTAAATCCCATTCATCCGGCTCATTAGCTTCATTAGACTCAGTGGAAAAATTCAGCTTATTCGAGACGTCATTTCGTTTATTTATCTTGTTAACGGCAACAATGGACGTTTGAGCCAAAGTCTGTGCAGGCAAAGGCTCTAATGCCCACTCAGGGTACGGTAAAACTTTCCATTCACTTTGCTGTATAAAAGCAGAATTTGATTCTGTTAAATTAAGATCATTAGCGTAAACCGCAGAGCTTGATACCACCGAAAAAAACACGCTTATTATTTTGACCAAGCGTAAATAGTCCCAAGAAGAACATTCAACCGACATCATAACGACTCCTTATGCAACACAGGCCCAGGTAAGTTTAACGTTGCATCCATGACCATCAACGTCATTGAACCCGCAATGCCATCAACCGTTAAATTTTGAGCACGTTGGAAACGGCGTAATTTATCCAACGTCATTTGATCAAATTGATCGTGATAATGTTGTCCATCATTCAATAATTGATTTAAATGTTTATTTAACCACGCCACTCGCTGACCTTGTTGCCCATAACGAATGCTACTGCTCTCTTCTAGCGGAGGGCGCCACAAAAGGGTGTAATCCCCTTGCCAATGTTGCTCAAACCACGCACGACTGACAGAAATACGCGATCCCGCCAAAAGTAATTCCACTGTTGAAGCATTAACAGCAAACAACACCGCATGAAATGTTCCTTCAGTGGCTGTTTTTAATGAAACAGAGGCGGGACGATTGATCAATAACAGGCGATTTAAGTTTGTTTTTCCAGAGTGACAGGCCAACGCAATCCGAGAACTGGATAAACACGTTGCTTGACTCAAAGCAACGTCGTAACCCCATGTTTGATAGAGCACACGCATCACAGCTTGCTCATTTTGACTCAGTGACATTAATTGTTGAAAATCAGGCAGAGGTTTACTTGAAGATACATCCGTTGTTGATTCTATTGAAGCCGGTGTTGAGATAGAAGATGGCGGTGTTAAGACATCCATGGTCGGAGCAGCATTGTATTGCCAATTTAAAACGGGTGTTAACCAATGATCTCGCCATTGCCACGCACTTGCCGATAAAAGACCACCAATGATCATCGCTAACCACCAAGAACGTTGAAATTGCCAGCCTTCTTGAGTTGGTTTTAATACTGATATTGTACTTGAGACTTGCCACTGAAGAACCTCATGGCAAGCCTCACTGACCATAGGTTTAGAAATTTGATGCGTGCTATGTTTTGCTGCCAATTGCATGGCTTTATCACACACGAGATTAATCAAACGCGGGATACCTTGCGTCTGCTCCGCAATGATTTTCACAACAGAGCGCTCAAAGGCATTATGCAAACAATTCACCGCAGAAAGCCGATATCGAATGTATTCTTCCACTTCTTGTTCGGTTAATGGCAATAAGTGGTAACGAGAAGTAATGCGTTGCGCTAATTGACGTAGACTGGGTTGTTGCAAGACTTGTTGTAACTCGGGTTGTCCAATCAGCACGACTTTTAATAATTTACGACTGTCTGTTTCTAAATTGGTCAATAAACGCAGTTGCTCCAACACATCGGGCATCAGGTGCTGCGCTTCATCAATCAATAATAACGTTTGTTTTCCTTGCTGATCATTCATTAACAAATGTTGATTCAACCGATCAATGAGTTTTTTATACGAATCGGTTTCTTCATAATGAACCTCAAGCCCATCACAAATGGCGTGTAAGAGTTCATGCGCTGATAATGCGGGATTTAACACTAAGGCTGTTTGGGTATTTTCTGGGATTTGTGCCAATAACCCGCGCATAATGGTGGTTTTCCCTGTTCCTACCTCTCCCGTCAGTAATGCTAAACCACCACCATCTTGCAATCCTGACAACATGTAACCCAAGGCTTCACGGTGACGATCACTCAAATATAAAAATCGCGCACTGGGCACAATGGAAAAGGGCGCTTCCGTTATACCAAAAAAAACTTTATACATACCGTATACTCTTATCCCGAAATTATAATGCTGGCGACTGATCGCCATCGTGTACTCTTCCTGAGTCACCTCACCCAAAGGAGCTGTTATGCAAACCTATCTCGTTGGCGGGGCCGTACGTGACGCGTTATTAAATCTACCAGTCATAGATAAAGATTGGGTCGTGGTTGGTGCAACGCCCTCTCAAATGTTGGAACAAGGCTATGCTCAGGTGGGCTCTGATTTTCCCGTGTTCTTGCACCCGAAAACCAAAGAAGAATACGCCTTAGCCCGTACCGAGCGAAAATCAGGGGTTGGTTACATGGGTTTTGTGTGCCATGCCGCTCCTGACGTTACTCTAGAACAAGATTTATTACGCCGTGATTTAACCATTAATGCCATCGCTCAGGATGCTCAAGGACAACTAATCGATCCTTATCACGGACAACAAGACATCCAACAAAAAACGCTACGTCATGTATCAGAAGCTTTTGTTGAAGATCCTTTGCGCGTTTTACGTGTTGCTCGCTTTGCCGCACGATTTGCTCATTTGGGTTTCACTGTTGCTCCAGAAACCTTGTCCTTAATGCAAGAGATGGTCATCAATGGTGAGCTGAATCATTTAACGCCAGAGCGCGTTTGGAAAGAATGGGAAAAGTCCCTTTCTGCGAACAGCCCACAAATCTTTTTACAAGTTTTGCGACAATGTGGCGCACTTGCTATTTTAATGCCCGAAATTAATGACTTGTTTGGCGTCCCACAACCAGAAAAATGGCATCCAGAAATTGACTGCGGTGTGCATACATTATTAGTGGCGCAACAAGCGGCTCAATTAACGGACGATCTTCGCGTTCGCTTCTGTGCTCAACTTCATGATCTGGGTAAAGCACTCACACCATCTAGCACATGGCCAAGCCATAAACAACATTGCCAACTGGGTTTGGAGCCCATTTCAGCGTTATGCCAACGTTTACGCGTTCCAAATGAATATCGAGAATTAGCTCTAATTGTTTGTACTCAGCATACAAAAATACACGATGCACAGATCATGCGCGCGGAAACTTTTGTAACGATTTTTGACCAAATGGACGCGTGGCGAAAACCAGAGCGTGTTCACTTACTGGCACAATGTTGTCGTGCCGATGCACGCGGGCGCACACATCACGAACAAGATATATACCCTCAAGCCGATATTTTTGAACAAGCGTTTAAAGTGGCTCATCAAGTGACAGTTAAAGACATCATTGAAGCGGGATTTACAGGACAAGCGATTCGTGATCAATTAACGAAAGCACGGGTAAATGCAGTAGGCATACACTTATTATAAGATCGTATTTAAACAAAAAAGCCCTCTTTGTAGGGCTTTTTTATGTCAGTTAAGACTTCATCAACTCCACATTAAAAAAGCCAATAAACCAAAACCTAAACACAATCGATAAATCACAAATGGCAACATACCCACACGTGTAACTAACTTTAAAAAAGCATGAATACACGCGTATGCGCTAATAAATGAGACGAAAATACCTAAACCAAGCACACCAAAGTCAATACTGACACCGCTACTCACTAACTTAGTGGTTAAATAGCTACCCGCCAACAAAATGATTGGAATCGACATTAAAAAAGAAAAACGCGCTGCCGCTTCACGCGTAAAGCCTAAATACAAAGCAGCCGTCATGGTCGCACCAGAACGCGACGTTCCCGGAATTAAAGCCGCTGCTTGTGCCAATCCAATAAATAACGCTTTTTTCCATGTCGTTTGATATTCACCCTCTTGCAATATTGCCCGCTTATCCACCCACCACAATAAAAGACCAAATACGATAGTGGTAATCGCGATTACCCATGCTGAACGCAAATACAGCTCAATGAAATCTTTCATGAACAATCCCAATAAACAAGCTGGAATCGTTGCAATCACAATCATCCACGCCAATCGAGATTCAGCTGAATGGGTTTTCTTAAAAATCGAGGCAAGCCATGATGATAATAAACTGACAACTTCCTGACGAAAGTAAATCATTACGGCCGCTAATGTGCCGACGTGCACCGCCACATCAAAAGCCAAGCCTTGATCTGCCCAGCCCAAGATCTGAGAAGGTAAAATTAAATGGGCAGAACTCGATACGGGTAAAAATTCCGTTAATCCCTGAATAAGCGCTAAAACAAAGGCTTCAAAATGACTCATGATTATCCTTAAAAAATTAATCCATTAATGCGGTAACAGGCCATAAGTTCTGAGTAAACTGACTGTCTTGCCAAATTTGCGTCACACTCCGGCCATCGTTTGGCACAATCAAATCCGGACACAATTCCAATAAAGGCAATAACACAAACGCAAACTTAAAAATGTCATTACGAGGCACACAAGGTGAATTCACATTAATAACGTCGCCAAATAATAAAATATCCAAATCTAAAGTACGGTCTTCATTTTTTTTTGCCATAGGCAAACGACCATAATCACGCTCAATTTGTTTTAAATGCTCTTGTAACGCGTCTAATGACCACATTTTTTTTAGTTGTAACTTCACGACAGCATTATAAAAATTTGGTCCAGAAAAACCGACGGGCTCAGCTTCAAAAATTTGCGAACAAATTAAATTTTCATCCAATCGACGTAATGCCTCTAATGCAGCAAGAATGTGGTAACGTCTCTGAATATTGGAGCCGATGCTAATATAGGTTTGAATCACCGAGTGCCTCGCTCAATTACGACTCCAACACTATGTGCATTCACGACCGCTCCCGGTTTCATTAGACGAATCTTGATCCACGGCACATGGAAGCGTGCCATGATCAGCGCTGCAATTTCTTCAGCAACACGCTCAATCAATAAAAACTGACCTTGCTCAATATGATTCGTTACGACTTTACTCACTGCGGCATAATTTAATGCTAAATTCACATCATCGTGATGCGCTGCTGGTTGGTTGTCGTGAGCCATTTCAATATCGAGCACCAGTTTTTGTTTGATCGTTTGTTCCCAATCGTACACGCCAATTGTGGTCACAACTTCTAACTGCTCAATAAGCACTAAATCCATGGTTTTTCGCCCAATTAAAATAAGAGGTAGGATACCCAATACCCACAAAACCGCGTATTATCAGCCATCACGATAATGAACCATGATTCTAGATAACTACATGACTGCATTGTGTTCATTGAAAAAGAAGCACTATACCATAGCCATTTCTGACTGAAATGAAATGCAATGATTATCAGGAAGATAATTGTTAAAAAGGATTACCATCATTTTATCGATAGAGATGTGACCCCAATGACGCCACTTGTTTTCTTAATCATTGTCTCCGCCTATTTACTCGGCTCAATTTCCAGTGCAGTTCTGATTTGTCGCTTATTTAGTTTACCCGATCCTCGTCAATCAGGCTCAGGCAATCCGGGGGCGACCAATGTCTTACGCATGGGCAATAAGTTAGCGGCAGGTTTAGTTTTAATTTTTGATATTCTTAAAGGCATGTTGCCTGTTTGGATCAGCTATTTCCTTAGCATTAATCCTTTTTTATTGGGGATTATTGGTATTGCGGCATGTCTGGGTCACATCTATCCCATTTTCTTCCACTTTCAAGGTGGAAAGGGCGTAGCAACAGCATTGGGTGCTATCGCTCCCATTGGCTGGGGATTAAGTGGCTTAATGTTTTTAACGTGGTTTTCCGTGGTATTAATTACCGGTTACTCTTCATTAGGATCATTAATTGCGGCACTCATGGCACCACTTTTCACATGGTGGATAAAGCCCGAATACACTATGCCCGTTTCCATGTTGTCGTGTTTAATTGTGTTTCGTCACCATGAAAATATAAAACGACTGTGGGATGGAAAAGAAAATAAAATTTGGAAGAAATTCAGCCGTAACTCCGAAGAAAAACCTCAAAATCACGACTGATCGAAGCAAAGTATTGACTTTATTTGATCGGTTTTAGTTGATCAATAGGCCAACGAGGATACGCTTTTACCCCTAAATCGGAACGCTCTTGATTTTTCAAACGCTGCATACCTGCAAACGCAATCATCGCACCGTTATCCGTACAAAATTCAGTACGTGGATAAAATACTTCGCCATGTTGACTGCTCATCAAATCCGCCATTTTTTGACGTAATTCTTTATTTGCACTCACACCGCCAGCAATCACTAAACGCTTAAAACCCGTTTCTTTTAACGCTCGTTTACACTTAATCACTAACGTATCCACAACCGCTTCTTGGAATGCATAAGCAATATCAGCACGAGTTTGGTCATCGTTGTCATTGGCACGAATCGTATTTGCCGCGAAGGTTTTTAATCCAGAAAAACTGAAATCCAGACCTGGACGATCCGTCATAGGCCGTGGAAAAGTAAAACGCCCCTTCGTGCCATGTTCCGCTAATTTCGACAAACGTGGACCACCCGGGTAATCCAATCCCATCAATTTTGCGGTTTTATCAAACGCTTCACCTGCCGCATCATCAATAGATTCACCCATAATGCGATACTCACCGATGCCTTTAACTTCAACCATCATGGTGTGCCCACCAGAGACCAATAAGGCCAAGAAAGGGAACTCAGGCGCGTGTTCTTCCAACATCGGCGCTAATAAGTGCCCTTCCATGTGGTGTACTGGTACGCCCGGTAATCCCCACGCATAGGCCAAACTTCGTCCAATGGTTGCGCCAACCAACAGGGCCCCAACCAAACCAGGTCCTGCTGTGTACGCAACCCCATCCAGATCTTCGGGTTTTAAGTTTGCTTTTTCCAACGCCGCCTTGATTAACGGAATGGTTTTTTTAACGTGATCACGCGATGCCAACTCAGGAACCACGCCGCCGTAATCGGCGTGCAAGGCGATTTGGCTATACAGCTCGTGCGCCAGCAACCCTTTTTCATCATCAAAGATTGCGATGCCTGTTTCATCACAGGAGGTTTCAATGCCTAATATCCGCATAATCGCCTCTATACTCATCTTAAGCGGTAAAAATAGAGACCAATGTTACCGCTGTTGACAAAAATTAACCAGTTCATGGTTGCGAATGCTTTACAAACACCCCCTTATCAGATTAAAATTTCGCACCATTTTTAATCAGCTGACACAACTTGCTCGTCAGCATTAATGAATCCCTCTGAGGTGAGTATTACATGCCAGTAATCAAAGTACGTGAAAACGAACCGTTT
>CAMQZF010000006.1 GCA_947039525.1 uncultured Photobacterium sp.
CACTTCACACCGCGTTACCGCTGTGCTCCGTGTCAGTGAGGTCGCATTATAGAGATCTCGATCACATACGCAACCCCATATTGTAAAAAAACGCATACAGATGAGCTAAGTGGGTACTTATTCGCCACAATTAACAATTATTGTGCGCATTCATCAAAAAAACTGTGTTAATAATGAGATTTGCACTTTAAGGATGGAGAAATTTTATGCAAGTCTGCCGACCATACCGTGAATATATTCCACGATTACACAAAACAACCTATATAGATCCGACTTCAGTCATTATTGGTCATGTGATTTTAGAAGAAAATGTCAGTATTTGGCCTCTTGCCGTTATACGCGGTGATGTGAATCATATTGTGATTGGCACTAATACGAATATACAAGACGGATCCATTCTACACGTGAGTCGTCCCTCACAAGACAATCCCAATGGATTTCCTCTTATTATTGGTAATGACGTTACTATTGGTCACAAGGTCATGCTACATGGTTGCCAAATTGGTCATCGTACTTTGGTCGGTATGGGAAGTATCATTTTAGATGGTGTAATTATTGAAGATGAAGTGATGATAGGCGCTGGCAGTTTAATCCCACCCATGAAGCATTTAGAAAGTGGCTTTCTCTATATAGGTAGCCCTGTAAAGAAAATTCGTCCTTTAACCGACACTGAAATCTTACAACTAAAGGCTTCTGCCGATCACTATGTGCGTTTAAAAGACGAATATTTGATTATGTCTAATTAATGATGATTTCACCCTGATCATTAAAGCTTTCATTATCAATTGCAGTTTCTGCCAAATCTTCTAAATCAAAACGAGATTGAGAAAAGCACAATAAAATTTGTGCTTCTTCTTCTAGTCGAGTGTCGCTGTGATTTTGTAACCACTCTAAACCTACCCAGCAAGGAATTAACGCGCCGCCTTGCTGTGCCATAAATAAAACAGCTTGTCGTTCGCCATTCCATGTTTCTTGATCGACAAAAATCACATTTTGATTCATTCCATTCTCTCTACTTTATAGTTGTTGTCGTAGGGTACTCAAAACTGGTGCAGTTAAAGGACGAACCCCCCGCCATAAATAAAAACTTTCCGCCGCTTGCCCAACCAACATACCAAGTCCATCGAGTGCGCGCTTAGCACCACACTCTATCGCCCATTGATTAAATGGTGTGGAATTCGCACTGTATAACATATCGTAACATGTCACTTCTGGATGAATCACAGAATCAGATAAATCCGGACGAGTCCCTGCTAATCCAGAAGATGTGGCATTAATAATGACATCGACCTGTAAAGAGGCACAATCCTCTAAACTGAGTGCAGTAATCGAACCATAATCCTGAAAATCAAGAGCCAATTGTTGTGCTTTGGATTCGGTTCGATTGGCAATCATCAATATCGCTGGATTTTGTTTGAGTAATGGCAGAATAACGCCACGAACGGCACCACCAGCTCCCAATAGTAAAATCCGCTTCTGCTTTAAGGGCACGCCATTATTCAATAAATCTTGAACTAGACCTTCACCGTCGGTGTTGTCACCCAAAATGTCACCATTCTCCAGTTTTTTTAACGTATTGACGGCTCCAGCGAGACGAGCGCGTTCGGTTAATCGAGTAGCATAGTGATATGCCTTCTCTTTAAATGGCACTGTGACATTACAACCTTGCCCACCTAGAGTAAAAAATTGGGCAATCTCGATTTCAAATCCGTCTAATGGCAATTGATGTTTGCTGTATTCCATCACTTGCTGAGTTTGCGCAGCAAATGCTTGATGAATTTCAGGCGACTTACTGTGTTTGATGGGATGGCCAACGACCCAATACTGATCCATATGAATGTCCTTTTCTGGTTATTCTGACATCATCAATTTCTTTTATCTTCTCAGAACATCAATCAATACTACCAAGTTCGAGGATGAAGATAATCCATGACAAGACGCGCTTCTGGTGAATCCATTTCAGGCTGATAATCGTATTCCCAACGCACCAAAGGCGGCATCGACATTAAAATGGATTCCGTTCGTCCACCACTTTGTAAACCAAATAAGGTGCCGCGATCGTAAACTAAATTAAACTCCACATAACGCCCACGACGATAAAGCTGGAATTGACGCTCTCTTTCGCTGTAGCCCATTGATTGACGACGCTCAACAATGGGTAAATAAGCTTGAGTGAAGCCATCTCCTACCGCTTTGATATAGTCAAAGCACCGTTCAAATTCCCATTGATTCAAATCATCAAAGAATAAGCCACCGATACCTCGGGTTTCTTGTCGATGCGGTAAATAGAAATAACGATCACACCATGCTTTGTGTTCGTCATAAACAGAGTCACCAAAAGGTGCACAAATTTGCTTAGCGTGATCGTGCCACGATTGGCAATCTTCCTCAAAAGGATAGAAAGGCGTTAAATCAAACCCACCACCAAACCACCAGATAGGTGCTTCACCTTCTTTTTCGGCTATAAAGAAACGAACATTTGCATGCGTTGTTGGCACATAAGGATTATGGGGATGAATCACTAAGGAGACACCAAAAGCTTCAAATTTGCGTCCCGCCAGTTCTGGACGATGTGCCGTTGCCGATGCGGGCATTGACTCACCAAACACGTGTGAAAAATTCACCCCAGCTTGTTCAAAGACTTTACCATTACGCAAAACACGACTGCGACCGCCACCACCTTGTTCGCGCTGCCAAGCATCTTCTTCAAAAGAAGCCTGAGTATCTTGCTTTTCTAATGAATCGCAAATCCGATCTTGCAATGTCATTAGGTATTGTTTGACGGCCGTTTTATTCACTTCTTTTATGGCGTTACTCATGCTTTCTCATCCTTGTCGAAATACATTACCCGTTTGCGCGTCACGAATTTCTGATGGGTTTTCACGTCCTCCCGTTTCTCCGTTGACGATCGTCTTTAAATGAGCACCCAATTGCTCCTTCACTTCCTCAACGGTACGGCAAGGTGCTAACCCAGTTAAGTTTGCGCTTGTTGAGGTTAATGGCTTACCAAATTGACGACATAATTCTTGAACCAAAGGATGATCACTCACTCGCACCGCAATTGTCGAAAACTGTCCCGTTAAATACGTCGAAACATTCGGCTTAGTTGGCATCACCCAAGTCACAGGACCTGGCCATGTTGCCTCAATGCGGGCCTGTTGTTCCTTTGTTAATTGTGCTTCATCAATATAAGGACGCAGTTGTTCTATATTAGCGGCAATTAAGATCAGTCCTTTTTCCATTGGACGCTTTTTCAAAGCCAATAAGGCCATGACTGCTGCTTCATTATCAGGATCACAACCCACACCAAAAACGGCCTCGGTAGGATAGGCAATGACTTCGCCGTTATGCAGTGCTTTAATGGCCGTATCGATTGTGTTCATTCTTCTTATTTCCTGTAAGCACGACTGAGTGCAAGCTGTTCTTGTTATTTTCGTATTCTACCAAGCTTACAGCAGAAGGATACCTTGTGATCCCAATGATTCTAATCACGACGCAAACGTTTTCCTTTTGTTTTTCGATCGCCGTATAATACATGAGAAATCTGTTTATTTGACCACAAGGAGCTTGGGATGAAAGTCGGTATTATTATGGGATCCAAATCAGATTGGCAAACGATGCAACATGCCGCCAATATGCTGGAACATTTTGGTATTCCTTATGAAACTCGTGTTGTTTCTGCACACCGTACCCCTCAGTTATTGGCAGATTATGCTAGTCAAGCCCATGAACGCGGATTAAAAGTGATCATTGCAGGCGCCGGCGGCGCAGCACATTTACCGGGAATGACAGCAGCCTTTACCAGTTTGCCTGTACTTGGTGTTCCGGTTCAATCAAAAGCACTTAAAGGAATGGACTCGCTCTTATCCATTGTACAAATGCCAAAAGGCGTTGCCGTTGGTACATTAGCCATTGGAGAAGCGGGCGCAGCGAATGCGGGCTTATTGGCCGCGCAAATCCTGGCAACATCAGACGAGACTTTAATGTTAGCTATTGATGCCTTTCGCCAAAACCAAACTGACACTGTATTAGCTCACCCAAATCCAGCTGAGGATATCTAATGCAAGTCTTGATTTTAGGCTCAGGGCAATTAGCCAGAATGATGGCTCTAGCCAGTGCGCCAATGAATATCGACGTTTATTCCTATGATGTGTACAGCGATTGTGTCGTTCATCCCTTAACCCAACAACCCTATCCACTTTCGTTATCTCAAGCCATTGAAGATGCCGACGTGATTACGGCAGAATTTGAACACATTCCTCATGCGATTTTAAACCAATGTGCAGCGAGCCAAAAACTCTTTCCAAGTGCTGCGGCGATCGCAACGGGCGGTGATCGGTGCTTGGAAAAACAATTATTAACCGAATGCGATGTGCCTAATGCTCATTATTCGATGCTCACGTGCTCTTCTGATTTAACGAAAACCATAGAAACGTTGGGATTACCCTTAATCTTAAAAACAGCCTTAGGTGGTTACGATGGGAAAGGGCAATGGCGCATTAAAAGTGCCTCAGATTTACCCATTATTAAAAAGGAATTGGCGACTTTTTTTACTCAATATCCAGAGCAAACGATTGTCGCAGAACAATGGATCCCTTTTGAGCAAGAAGTGTCTTTAATTGGTGTTCGAGATCATGATGGTCGATATCAATTTTACCCCTTAACCACGAATCATCACCAGGATGGTATTTTGGCGCTGTCTATTGCTGATGGTCAACATCACCCATTACAAACACAAGCCAATTCGATATTTAAAGCGATAGCTAATCATCTTAATTACGTAGGTGTCTTAGCCATTGAATTTTTTGAGGTAAATGGGAAGTTAGTTGTTAATGAAATTGCGCCGCGTGTACATAACTCAGGACATTGGACACAGCAAGGTGCTCAAATTTGCCAATTTGAAAATCACATACGGGCCGTTTGTGGTTTGCCATTAGGGAGCACAACACAACGACATCCGACGGCGATGGTTAATATTTTAGGTGAAGATAGCATCCCACTGGCTTTACTTGAAAATTCACAGTGTCATGCTCACTGGTATGGAAAAGAAAAACGGGAAGGGCGCAAAATGGGGCACATCAATGTTGAAGCAAAATCAGCAGAACATCTGGTGCAACAGTTACAAAACTTAAGCCTTCTATTAAGCCAAGCGGCTTTTCCTATTTTGCATAACTAAACTAAAAGAAACAAAAAACAAAAGCCAGCATCTAGCTGGCTTTTTCTGTTTGATAATGATGACACTTACGATTAGCGCATTGTTGTTTAATGCCCGATGCCAATTTCTTTTCAATCAGCAATGGAAAATGACACACCTCGCACTCCCCGACCATGGGTGGAGAATTAACAGCAAAACGGCATGTTGGAAATGTATCGCAAGCGAAAAAACTTTTTCCAAACCGCGAAGTACGCTCCACTAAATGCCCAATATGACACTCAGGACACTCGATTTCAGTGGATTCCGCTTTCTTTTCTGGTGATTCAATAAAGTCGCAATCAGGATAAGCTAAACAGCCAATAAACATCCCAAAGCGTCCTTGGCGTAATACCAACTCATCACCACAAGTTGGGCAAGATTTGTCTAAATACTTAACAATGTGCCCGTCGTTTTTATGTAATGGACGGATGAACTCGCACTTAGGGTAAGCACTGCACCCCAAAAATGGGCCTCGTTTTCCAAAACGCATCACCAAAGCAGCGCTACATTCAGGGCATTGCGTTGATGATAATGAGTGTTCGCTCATGATGACCTTTTATTAATGAATATAACCGTCTTCAGCACCATACAATAACTCTTCCATCTGACTGTAAGCGGTTTCATTGCCTGGCGCATTAAATAACACCATTAAAATGATCCACTTTAAATCGTCTAAATTAAAATCATTGGTGTCTAATTCCATAATACGGTCAATGACCATTTCACGTGTATCGCCACTCAATACTTTTATTTGTTCGAGATAAATCAGAAAACCACGACATTCAATGTCCATTTGCATCATTTCTTGTTCTGTAAAAATACGCATGGACTGTTGAGTAGAATGATCAATGTACGGTGTTTTGTCTGTTTCTTGTAATGCCGCTAGTTTTTCTAGCCACGATAATGCTTTGTAAATATCGTCTTGATGAAAACCTGCTCTTAACAGTTCTTCGGATAATTCATCCTGATCCATCAATAATTCAACATCACTGTGAATGTACGTTTCAAATAAGTACATTAAGATGTCCATCATAACTCGCCCCTCCTCACTCTGACGTAGCCACCGGGTACAGATGACACCGCCCCGAGCAATTCTAATTCTAATAATTGCATCATGACTTCATGAACGGGCAGCTTACAGCGTTCAGCCACTACATCGATTGCAGTTGCTGTGCTGCCTACGGTAGCCAACACCGTAGAAAATGGCAATGTTTCACTTTCATTAATACGTTGCGCCGCTATTTGATGATCTATTACGCATTCTGTCAATGAACCAATATCTTCGATAATGTCAATCGGCGTTTCTACCAATTTTGCACCGGATTTAATTAACTGATGTCCACCTCGATTTGCACCATCTCGAATCGAACTAGGCATAGCAAAAACTTCTCTTCCTTGATCAAGGGCATAACGAGCCGTAATCAATGATCCGCTTTTTTCAGCGGCCTCAACCACAAGTACACCAACCGATAACCCACTGATAATCCGGTTGCGACGAGGAAAATTCTGAGGTTTAGGGGCAGTGGTTGGCCAAAACTCAGAAATAATGGCTCCTTGTTCAATAATAGCTTCTGCTAATGGACGGTGAGCAGAAGGATAAATACGATCAACTCCAGAACCTAATACGGCAAGTGTGCAGCCACCGGCTTTTAATGCACCATGATGTGCCTCGCCATCAATACCCAATGCTAATCCACTGGTAACTGAATACCCAGCACTCACTAATGCTTGAGAAAATTCAAAGGCTAGCTCCCTTGCATCCAAACTAGCATGACGACTGCCCACTATCGCGACTTGAGGTTGAGAAAGAGAGTTCATCTGGCCTTTAATAAAAAGAATGGGCGGTGGAGAAGCAATTTCTTTTAAGAGTGGCGGATAGGATGCGCACCCCAGCGTCACAAGATGATGTTCTGGGTGTTCAGCCCACAAACGCGCTTGTTCGATAGCATGCTTATCAGAATAACAAAAATGCTGGCTTTGTTTTTCCGACAACCCTAATTGAATAAGCTCAGACAGTGTTAAAAACGGTAACTCATTCAACGGAATACGCTGCAATAATTGCTGGATTCGCTTCCCTCCTAATCTTGGAACACTGGCTAATCTTAGCCAGAGATCGAGTTTATCCGTCATTCGGTAACCGATCAGGCGATACTGCTAACACTCCAGCCTGAAAGGGCTCAACACTGTTAAGAATAACCGCCAAACTGAAGTCTTTATAAGGTCGAATTACCATTGCCTCGCCAATTACAATCTCACCAAGCTGTTGATGCTGTGCTGTCACTTCATCAAGGTAGTTGTAATCCCCTTTCTCACCTTTTACTTTTGCGCCAGGACGAATCAATTTAAAAATATTACCCGCTGATATTTTATCGAGTTGTCCCCGATCAATCACAACAACCTCAGAGCTGGCGATGTAACTTAATCCACTCACTTGACCTAATATAGTTGGCACAACGTCTTTCGGTGGTGCAGATGGTGAGAAACTCATATTTGCCGTCACATCCGTTAATGGCTCCGGTAATAAAATGTCATTTTGATTAATTTCTTGACGTAAACGACCGACAGTTAACTGACTGCTATCTGTTGTTTTGGCTTTTACCTTTAAGATCGCAATTTCTTTTAATGTGACAATTTTTTCAGATTCACCTTGCTCATTCATTGTACGTTGAAACGTCACTTTCGGGCGATATACCCACCATGACTCTCCGACATTTAAGGGCGTATCCGCCCAAACCGTATCGCCTGTTGCCATATAACCACGACGATTACTGCTGCCTAACACCCTAGGGGCTTTATCAATATTACGTTGAGACACCAATCGATATTCAGCAAGATAAGGAAATAAGAGTTGTTCGCGTAATGTGGTGATTGGGGCGTCTTTTATTCTGATGATTGGCGATAATTTTACGGATTTTTTTAAACGCAATTGAGGTTGCCCATCGATCCACACCAAATGAATTTGATCACCAGGATAAATAAGATGAGGATTTTTAATCTCAGGATTGACTTGCCAAATCGTGGGCCACAGCCAAGGATTGGTTAAAAAATGAGAAGAGATATCCCACAGAGTATCGCCTTTTTTTACCGTATAAATTTCAGGAATGTCTGTTCTAACGTTTGGCTCCGCTGCATTCACCGATATCGAACCACATAACGCACCAATCAATGCCCATACACGCAACTTCATTCTTATTTTCTTCCTTGAGTAACCCACAAACGACAAAGTGAGTTCATGAAACACAAACAGAAAACCTCTGTTTTGTTTTGAACACCGACAATCGACAGGTTGTCACTGCCTCATGAATATGTCCATTTCAAGGCAAAGACGTCCCTAACATTTGAGGCGAAAATCACGCTTCCTTTTAACGAAAGATTTCGCTATTCACCAATTTGGTTATAAAAGGGAAAAATGAAGTTATCTTCGGTGATAGCGGTGATTTATTGCCTGCCTCCCTGACAAGGCTATTATTTGCTCTTGAAAATGACTAGAATTGAGTCAAGTTAGCCTTTTCATTTTCAGTTATTATTCGAGTTTTTATGTCTTTATTATCTGTATTAACCTTCCCTGATGATCGTTTACGTACCGTGGCTCAACCGGTTGAAAAGATCACCCCTGAAATTCAAAAAATCGTCGATGACATGCTAGAAACCATGTACGACGAAGAAGGCATTGGCCTAGCGGCAACGCAAGTCAACATTCATCAACGCATTGTGGTGATTGATGTTTCTGAAGAGCGTAATGAACCTTTGGTGTTAATCAACCCAGAAATCACAGAGCTTCGCGGTGAAGATGGCATCGAGGAAGGTTGTCTGTCAGTTCCTGGTGCTCGTGCATTGGTTTCACGCGCGGCTGAAGTCAGTGTGAAAGCATTAGATCGTGATGGAAACGAATTCACGTTTGATGCTGATGATTTATTGTCGATTTGTGTTCAACACGAATTGGATCATCTTGAAGGTAAATTATTTGTTGATTACCTATCGCCATTAAAACGACAACGCATTCAGCAAAAGCTAGAGAAAATCAAACGCTTTCATGACAAAAACCAATAAGTCGAGGTGATTTTGACTCAAGCATTAAACATTGTTTTTGCGGGTACGCCTGATTTTGCCGCTCGCCACTTAGCGGCACTATTAAATTCAGAACACAATATTATTGGTGTCTACACACAGCCAGATCGTCCCGCAGGACGCGGTAAGAAATTGACGGCTAGCCCAGTAAAACTGTTGGCACAAGAGCACGGTATTCCCGTCTTTCAACCCGCTTCATTACGTAATGAAGAAGCCCAACAAGAATTGGCGGGGTTAAAGGCCGATTTAATGGTCGTGGTTGCGTATGGTTTGATCTTACCTTTACCGGCATTGGAAGCTGCGCGATTAGGCTGTATTAACGTACACGGTTCAATCCTTCCTCGTTGGCGTGGGGCAGCTCCGATTCAACGCGCCATTTGGGCGGGTGATTCCGAAACAGGCATCACTATCCAACAAATGGATGAGGGTTTGGATACGGGTGACATGCTAAAAATCGCAACATTACCGATAGAAGCAACCGACACCAGTGCCACTATGTATGACAAATTGGCCGATTTAGGACCTGATGCCTTATTGGATTGCTTGCGTGATATTGCCAATGGTACAGCCATTGCAACCAAGCAAGACGATAGTCTTGCTAACTATGCGAAAAAGCTCGGTAAAGAAGAGGCTTGTATTGATTGGTCAATGGATGCCGTTGCTATTGAACGCTGCATTCGAGCTTTCAATCCGTGGCCAATGAGTCATTTTACGGTTGCTGAACACACCATCAAAGTGTGGCAAGCAGAAGTGGTAGAGATGGCAGAACCGGCACCAGCAGGTACGATTCTACAAGCCGATAAACATGGAATTGTTATTGCGACAGGTGCTCAAGCTCTGCGCTTACTCATGCTTCAGCCTCCCGGTAAAAAAGCCATGCAGGCGCATGAGTTACTGAACTCTCGCCGAGATTGGTTTGAAGTCGATACTACCTTGTAATTTCCAAGCCAGTGACCTCACTGGCTTGATTTTTTTGTTTTCCAAATTCTGCTCAGGATCCCCATGAACGTACGAGCTACCGCTGCCCAAGTTATTTATCAAGTGGTTGATGAAGGTCAATCTCTTTCCAATGTGTTACCCGCAGCGCAACACACCATTCGTGAGCGCGATCAAGCGTTATTGCAAGAGATCTGCTACGGCGTCCTTCGCTGGTTGCCACGTCTGGAGTCCACGACACAACAATTAATGGAAAAACCACTGACAGGAAAGCAGCGTGTTTTCCATCATTTATTGTTAGTGGGTTTGTACCAATTAAGCTTCATGCGTATTCCGCCTCACGCAGCTGTCGCTGAAACAGTGAACGCCACTCAAGATTTAAAAAAACCGCAATTACGGGGTTTAGTAAACGCGATTTTACGTAATTACCAACGCAATCAAGCGGCGTTAGATGAGAAAGCCATGAGCCACGATGCCGGTAAATACGGTCATCCGGGTTGGTTGGTTAAATTGCTAAAAGCGGGTTACCCAGAACAATTTGAAGCCATCGTTGCCGCGAATAACACCAAAGCCCCAATGTGGCTACGCGTTAATTGTCAGCATCACACACGTGATGAATACCGTGCCTTATTGGATGCCGAAGGCATTGAAACGACCTTACACTCACAAGCTGGCGATGCTTTATGTCTTGTAAAACCTTGTGATGTTATGAGCCTACCCGGTTTCGCTCAAGGTTGGGTATCAGTACAAGATGCTGCGGCACAGCTTGCAGTAAATTACCTAAAGCCTCAAGCGGGTGAATTAATTCTGGATTGTTGTGCAGCACCGGGCGGTAAAACGGCACACATTTTAGAGCACGAACCCACTGCACGTGTTGTCGCGATTGATTGTGATGAGCACCGTTTGACTCGCGTTCATGAAAATTTGGCTCGTTTAAACCTAAATGCTGAAGTGTTGTGTGCCGATGCGCGCTACCCAGATCAATGGTGGAAAGGCGAACAATTCGATCGCATCTTACTGGATGCACCTTGTTCTGCAACGGGTGTGATTCGTCGTCACCCTGATATCAAATGGTTGCGTCGTGCGAGCGACATTGAAGCGTTAGCCGAGTTGCAACGCGAAATTTTTGATGCGATGTGGTTACAATTAAAATCCGGCGGTACTTTGGTTTACGCCACTTGCTCAATCACCCCTCAAGAAAACCGCGATCAAGTACGTGCTTTCTTAGCTCGCACCAGTAATGCGACGTTAATTGACAGTGATTTGGCCTCTCCGGGTCGTCAGATTTTACCGGGTGAAGAAGATATGGACGGCTTCTATTACGCGGTACTGAAAAAAGCTTGATACAAATAAGCCATCGAAAGATGGCTTATTTTTCACTAGAGTAGAGCCTCCGATTGCAATGAGGCATCTACCATGAAAATCATCATTCTTGGCGCAGGACAAGTCGGCGGGACGCTGGCTGAAAATCTGGTTGGGGAAAACAATGACATCACCATTGTTGATAAAGATCCCGAACGATTACGAGAATTACAAGACAAATACGATTTACGCGTAGTGCAAGGCTATGCCTGCCATCCAAAATCCTTACGAGAAGCGGGTGCTCAAGACGCTGATATGTTGGTTGCGGTCACCAGTTCAGACGAAACTAATATGATCGCCTGCCAAATTGCGTTCACCTTGTTCAATACCCCTAACCGCGTTGCTCGAATCCGCTCACCAGAATACCTCGCCGAAAAAGAAACGTTATTTCAATCGGATGCTGTTCCCGTTGACCACCTCATTGCACCAGAAGAACTCGTTACAGGCTATATCCAACGCTTAATTGAATACCCAGGTGCTTTACAAGTGGTTGGATTTGCGGAAGATCGAGTGGGTCTGGTTGCCGTCAAAGCCTATTATGGTGGCCCTTTAGTCGGTAACGCTTTATCCGCCTTACGTGAACATATGCCTCACATTGAAACGCGAGTTGCCGCTATTTTTCGCCAAGGACGAGCCATTCGCCCACAAGGCACAACCATTATTGAAGCCGACGATGAAGTCTTTTTTATTGCAGCGAGCAATCACATTCGCTCCGTAATGAGTGAATTACAACGTTTAGAGAAACCCTATAAACGCTTGATGATTGTAGGAGGTGGGAACATTGGCGCAGGTTTGGCGTTGCGCTTGGAAAAAAATTACAGCGTCAAAGTAATAGAACGCAATCCACAACGTGCCGAACGTCTGTCCGAGCGATTACAGAACAGCATTGTGTTTTGTGGTGATGCCTCCGATCAAGAGCTGCTCAATGAAGAACACATTGAAAATATCGATGTTTTTATTGCAGTAACGGATGACGATGAAGTCAATATTATGTCTGCCATGCTTGCCAAACGCATGGGGGCCAAAAAAGCCATGGTTTTAATTCAGCGCAGTGCTTATGTTGACTTAGTTCAAGGCGGCACAATCGATATTGCCATCTCTCCACAACAAGCCACTATTTCTGCACTATTAACCCACGTTCGTCGAGCGGATATTGTCAGCGTTTCTTCATTACGTCGAGGAGCTGCGGAAGCCATTGAAGCCATTGCCCATGGTGATGCCAGCACGTCAAAAGTGGTCGGGCGCGCCATTGGTGACATCAAACTCCCACCGGGAACCACGATCGGTGCCATTGTCCGTGGTGAGGAAGTGTTCATTGCTCATGACTTTACCGTCATCGAACAAGACGATCATGTGGTGATGTTCTTAGTGGATAAAAAATACATCCCTGATGTTGAGCGTTTATTCCAACCTAGCCCTTTCTTTTTATGATGATCATGGTTAATTATCGTCCCATCTTATTTGTTATTGGGCTGGTTTTATCCAAAATCGCCCTCTTTATGTACATTCCAACGCTGGTGGCTCTGTTCACTGGCACGGGTGGCTTTACGGACTTTGCCGCCGCCGTTGTTATTACACACCTCGCGTCTTTTTTGTGTTTGTCCTTAGGGCATTCACCAAAATTTCAGCTCGGTGTGCGTGACATGTTTTTAATTACCACTTTGGTATGGTTGATAGCCAGCGCCTTTGCTGCTCTCCCTTTTGTGTTTATCAACCATATCAGCTTTACCGATGCGTATTTTGAAACCATGTCAGGCATCACCACAACAGGCTCAACAGTATTAAGTGGTTTAGAACACATGGCGCCAAGCATTCTGCTGTGGCGATCCACCTTGCAATGGCTTGGTGGGATCGGCTTTATCGTGATGGGGGTTGCGATTCTCCCCATGTTAAACGTCGGAGGTATGCGACTATTCCAAACCGAATCCTCGGACTGGTCAGATAAAAGCTCCCCCCGCACGAAAAATGTCGCTAAAAACATTATGTACGTTTATGTGGTACTAACAGGACTGTGTTTTATTTGCTATCGCTTAACTGGCATGGATAACTTTGATGCTGTGAATCTATCGTTCACGACCTTATCCACTGGTGGCTATGCCCCCTCAGACAGCTCAATGAATTCTTTTTCTGATGCCACGGACTGGGTCGCGACTTTCTTTATGTTTGCTGGCGGTGTGCCATTTTTACTGATCATTCAAGCCTTACAAAAACGTAACTTTCGATTGATAGTGAACGATGCACAAGTCAAAGGCTTCTTTTTATTAGTGCTAAGTTCTGGGTTTTTTATCGCACTCTGGTTAACTTGGACATCGCAATTTGCGTTTATCGATGCACTTCGCGTGTCATTATTTAATGTCGTTTCAGTTGTGACGACAACAGGATTTGGCTTAGATGACTTTACGGCTTGGGGCGCCTTTCCTAGCATTATCTTTGCTTTTTTATTGTTAGTTGGGGGGTGTTCTGGCTCCACAGCCGGAGGATTGAAAATTTTCCGATTTCAAGTCGCATTTGCATTATTAAAAAAACAAATAATGCAGTTAATTCATCCCTCTGGCGTGTTTGTTCAGCGTTATAACGAGCGTCCAGTTACCGATGACATTATTCGCTCAGTGGTGGCTTTTGCCTTAACCTTTATCCTAACGATTGTCTTTATCGCCATGTTATTAGGTTGTATTGGACTGGATCCGATTACGGCTATTACAGGCTCAGTAACGGCAGTCGCTAATGTTGGTCCAGGGATGGGCAATATTATTGGTCCGACAGGCAACTTTGCCAGTTTACCTGATGCGGCAAAGTGGGTACTCAGTCTTGGTATGCTAATGGGAAGATTGGAAATCTTAACGGTTTTAGTGCTGTTTTTTCCCGCTTTTTGGCGAGATTAATAAAGGATATAGGCACTTTCATCGAGATGATTAAATGAACCGTCTTTTTTCAACACTCTCTTTCGATTAAATACGAAAAAACTGAGATCTTAGGCGAGTATTTATTGATATAAATAATATTTACAGAGATCAAACTCACGATTTGAATATGAGTCACTTGTGAGCTTTTGGCAATTTGCTATGTTTACAGGGCGGAAGGAAACTACGGGGTTTACCCCCTAGATTGGGTCTTCGTAACTGTTTCTTTTTGCACTCCAATGCATTTGTCTTTTATTGTGCTCTTTTTCATATTTGTTCATGTATCTGTATTTGTGTGTTCTTTTGGGTGTCGTTGAGACACCCTTTTTTTTATCTATTATTTAGCTCAACAATGACAATACACTCACATGAGCCAGCTCCCATCGAACTTTTCTCACTGCTTTAGTCTTTCCTACAGCTACTGTTCCAATAGGCCAGTTTCAAGACTTAATGGATCTCACTCTACAGAGCAATCACTGCGATCTTTTTATGTTGATTACGCATTCATGATGCTTATCTAAGAAGAAATCGGCACCACAAAATAATAAATAGCAAAGAAATGGCTAACGGTTCCCGCTAGTACAAAGAGGTGCCAAATAGCATGATTGTAGGGGATACGATCATTCACAAAAAAAATCACTCCGAGTGAGTACAGTACACCGCCAAGAATCAGCAATACCATGCCCATGGTTGGCAGTGATAACGCTAATTGATAAATAACAATCAGTGATGACCACCCCATCATCATGTAGGTAATTAATGATGCTCGTTTAAATCGATAAATAAAGGCGATTTTCATAAAGATGCCAATAATGGCTAAACTCCAAATGACAATCATTAACCCAATGGCTAAAGGCGTATGCAGCGATACGAGTAGAAAAGGCGTGTATGTGCCGGCAATTAAGACGTAAATAGCACAATGATCAAGGGTCTTAAAAAACCGTTTGGTTTTCGGAAAGGGAATCGAGTGGTACAAGGTCGAGGCTAAGTACAACGCAATAATGCTAATACCATAAACACTAAAACTGGCAATGCTCACAACATTACCGTGATCATGAATCGCACGTTCAACCAAAACAATAAGGGCTATAATCCCAAATAGTGTGCCTAATCCATGAGTAATGCTGTTGGCTATCTCTTCTTTGACGGTATATTCCATCACAGAGGATACGGTTTCTTTGTTCATAAGACTCCAAATACGCCTAAGTAATTGGAGTCAGTATGTCACACTGAGCTTACAAGTGTAAGCTGAAAAAATGAATAGTAGTCATAGGATAAACCGTCAATTCAAGAAAGAATGACAAACGCGTGAAACTATTTTAAAAGCTCCATCACCGCGGAACGAGCCATCTCTGAATCACGATTTAAAATGCCATCAACAAGACGTTGATGAATGTCGACTTTTAACAAACGATCGCGTGTCACAATGCGGAAATAGTTTTCAAAAACGGCTTTAAATAAATTACCAAACGGACTAATAAAGTGATTGCCTGATGCAAAATAAATCAATTGATGAAAACGGGTATCTATTTGAATCCATTTATCTTGATCAAAATTTTCGCTTAAAGCGTGCATATCAACCATCAACGCCGCTAGCTCTTCACGATCAGCCTCTGTAGCATGCAATGCCGCTTGTGCTGCCGCTTCAGGCTCTAATGCCAAACGTACCACTTGATATTCTCTGACCAATTCAGGACGGCGTTCAAAATCCAACCAAGCCAGTAAATCTTGATCCAAATAATTCCAGTTTTGCTTTGGTAAAACACGCGTACCAATACGAGGACGAGGCAATACCATGCCTTTCGCTGCTAACATTTTAATGGCTTCACGAACGGCCGTGCGGCTTACGCCGTACATTTCCCCCAGTTCCACTTCGCCGGGTAGAATATCTCCAGGTTGAGTCGTACCAGACAGAATATTACGCCCAATAGATTCAGCCAATTGGTAAGATAAATTACGATTAGTGATCAAACGTCTTTGATCTTGGTCCATGAATCCGCTCCAAGGTGCATGAGTAGTCTTTCTGCTCCGCATTAAACCACAAAGCGCCGAACGTGAAACCTTTTTATCCCGAGACCACAGAAGGTATGAGGGCTCTCTCGCTTTTTTTACATCCACCTGTCAAAAAATGAAGTCTTCATTTTTTATGATGACTCGATCTCATGTCTAATTATTGCTATTCTCGCCGCCGATTTCTGCACTTTTCGTTCAAAACTCGATCACTTAATGCGAGATTGAGCGAGAAGCATTCCTGTTTTTTTGCATCATGGACGAAGCTGAACCAATCACAAAGGTAAACTATGCGTCCTGTTTCTGTTCGTTGCCATACTCCATCTCGTAGCCCATCGAGACTGCGTACTCGATCTTTTGCTATGCCCACGCCTTTTTCTCAGAAAACGACATTGAGTACAGCAAACGATGACGCTTCAATACAACAGAGTGTATTAAAGAACGAGAAAAATTTAGCGAATACGTTGCCTTCGTTAACATAACGCAGACGCTTGTTTTCTTTCATGGAAACTGGGTGGTATATTCCAAGACAAAGGAAAAAATCATTATTATATTGCTCAATAAACTATGGTGACGGTATGAAAACACATCGCGTTAATGAATTAATTGAATTGCTTCACCCTGAATGGCAAAAAGATCCCGATTTCAATTTATTGGCATTTTTGAAAAAGTTAGCCGAAGAAGCCAAATACACAGGCCCTTTGGAAGATTTGACCGATGATGTACTGATCTACCACCTGAAAATGCGTAACAGTGAAAAAGACGCCATGATTCCAGGGCTAGCAAAAGACTGTGAAAATGATTTCAAGACAGCGCTATTACGCGCTCGTGGCATTATTCGCTAAATCATTATCATTCTATCAATACCAGTGTTTATTCACTGGTATTGGTTTATGTAAGCCTGTCATGGATGACTCGCGAATTTAACCAAGGATAGAACATCATGCCTTCAACTCGCATACCAGTAAAACAGTTGGATACGGGTGCCCAAGCAACCTCTTCACTCTATGTCCGTGCCGCTTATGGTCGGTATCAGCAATTACGTCGACTTATTGGCTTTCTTTTTGTCGCTCTGTTTCTTCTTTCTCCATGGTTTACCCATCAAGAACAACAAGCCATTCTAATTAACCTCACAGATCTCACCTTTCACGTCTTCTCTTACAGTTTTTGGCCGCAAGATTTACCCCTATTCGCATTATTACTCATGATTGCGGCATTTGGGCTGTTTTTTATGACGACATTTTATGGACGAATTTGGTGTGGTTTTTTATGTCCACAAACGATCTGGACTTTCACTTACATTTGGTTTGAAGAAAAGCTGGAAGGCTCAGCCAATAAACGTCGACGACAAGACAGTTTGCCTCTCACGACCTCATTAATTATCCGAAAAATACTCAAACATATTGCTTGGCTCAGTATTGCACTAATAACAGCACTGACTTTTGTTGGCTTTTTTACGCCGATTCGTGAACTCCTTTCAGGACTACTGACCTTTACTCTTTCTGGCACGATCTCTTTTTGGGTTATTTTTTTTACCTTCTGTACTTACGGCAATGCGGGGTGGATGCGTTCAATTATGTGTTTACACATCTGTCCTTATGCGCGATTCCAGTCCGCAATGTTTGATCAACACACTTATACCGTAGCTTATGATGCTGACCGTGGTGAAACACGAGGGCCTCGCCGCCGAAAAGCAACGCCTGAACAACATCAATTGGGTGACTGTGTTGATTGCCAATTGTGTGTCCAAGTCTGCCCAACCGGCATTGATATTCGTAACGGATTGCAATATGAATGCATCGGTTGTGGAGCTTGTATTGATGCTTGTAATCACACGATGGAAAAAATGCGCTACCCCAAGGATTTGATTCAATTTACACCACAAAAAAAATCAACGGCTCCACAGACTCATTTATGGCGTCCCAAATTATTGGGCTATGGCGGAGTTTTAATCATCATGATTGGTGGGTTTGTCTATTCACTGGCAACCACCACCACGATGGAATTAGACGTAATCAAGGATCGAGGGCAACTCTATACCATTAATCAAGACAATCTGATTGAAAATGCCTATACCTTAAAGATTACAAATAAAACCCAAATACCACAAACCTATCATTTATCCATTCTCGGTTTGGATAATGCACAGTGGTATGGAAAACAAACCTTATCATTAGCAGCAGAAGAAATTCGCTCCTTTCCCATTAGCCTTGGAATTCTCGATACCGCGAATTTACCTGCCATTTTGCCAATTCAGTTTATTCTGACCAATAACAAGCAAGGGCAATCCATCGAACAAGAAAGTCGATTCTTAACGCACTGAGAAGGCAGACTATCGGTATACTGAGTTTTATTTGAAATGGAAATACCGCCTTATGTCTTCTCAATTTCACTTTGCGAATCTCAGCCCAGATTTGCTGTTGGATGCTCTAGACAGTGTCAATGTACGGGCTGACTCTGGGCTATTGGCACTGAACAGTTACGAAAATCGGGTATATCAGTTCTTGGCAGAAGATGGGCAACGATATGTTGTGAAATTTTATCGCCCTGAACGTTGGACGGACGCACAAATTCAGGAAGAACACGATTTCACTCATACGTTATTAAACAATGATATCTCGGTTGCCGCGCCCATTTCGTTAAATGATCAAACGCTGCATCATTATCAACATTGTCGATTTGCGCTTTTTCCAAGTTTGGGAGGACGCAGCTTTGAGGTAGATAATCTTGATCAACTTGAACAGGTGGGACACAGCTTAGGCCGCATACACAGTATCGGGCAAAATCCCCCGTTCAGTGCACGTCCCACTTTAGGATTGGAAGAATATCTGTTTCAACCACGACAGATATTAGAACAGTGCCCTTTAATTCCCCAGACACTGCGTCAGCGATTTTTTGAACAACTAGACTTAGTGATTCAAGAAGTGGCACAGCTTTGGCAATCCATCTCTTGGCAGCCTTTACGTTTGCATGGGGACTGTCATCCGAGCAATATTTTATGGCGTGATGGCCCTTTATTTGTCGATTTTGATGACGCCCGCAATGGCCCTGCCATTCAAGATTTTTGGTTATTATTAAGCGGTGATCACAATGAACAGCGAATTCAGCTAGACACATTGCTGGAAGCTTACGAAGAGTTTCACTCTTTTAACGTGAAAGAGTTAGCATTAATTGAACCTCTGCGCGCCTTACGCATGGTGCATTATATGGCATGGCTTGCAAAACGTTGGGATGATCCCGCATTTCCCCGTGCATTTCCTTGGTTTGCTGATGCACAATACTGGGAAGGTCAACTCATTGCTTTGCAAGAACAATTGATGACTTTGCGACAACCGCCATTGACCTTACAACCGCAATGGTAAGGGAGGATTTACCCATCAAATTGGGTAAATAATCCCAAAGATGGCCTGAGTGCCATCTTTTTACTCACTCAGGGAGATAGCTTTATGATCAAAAAAATGATGACGTTAGTCGCCGCTAGCTTGTTGTCTTTTTCGGCTTTTGCCACGCAATTTACAGAAGGAGACTACTATAAAGTTTTAGATCAACCTCAATCAGATACGCCTATCGTCGCGGAATATTTCTCCTTTTATTGTCCTCATTGTTACCGCTTCGAACCAACAGTCCAAGCTCTAAAAAAAGAGTTACCTGAAAACGTGGTCTTTCAGAAAAACCACGTCTCTTTTATGGGCGGCGCGAATGGTAAGGAAATGAGTAAAGCATTTGCCAGCGCCATCGTGCTAGAAACGCCAACGGTCGTATCTGAAATCTTCAAACGTATTCATGTGGATAACAAGCCACCGCGCGATGCCAAAGCCATTCGTGAAATCTTTGTCGAAAAAGGCATTACGGCTGAGAATGTGGAAGGGGCTTTCAACAGCTTTGCGGTCAATTCCATTGTTAATCGCTCAGATAAGGCTTTCAAAGACAGTGGATTAACCGGCGTACCGGCTTTGATCGTCAACAATAAATATCTGGTTAAAACAGGTAAAATAACCTCATCAGAACAGTACTTTGAATTGGTTAATTACTTGCTCACAAAATGATTTCCTCATAATAAAGGGACTCATTTAACAGGCTCACAATATCGAGCCTGTTTTTTTATCGTTCTAAAGCAACTTGAGAGGCCACTTGTTGTAAGACACGATCCATTGCACGATATCCCAACGCCTCAGCCAAATGGACCCGAGTAATGTGCGCATCCCCTGCCAAATCGGCAATGGTTCGTCCAACTTTGATAATTCGATGATAAGCCCGAATCGACAATCCTAAACGATGTAAAGCATTCTCTAAAAACTCAGCATCTATAATCTCTAGTGGGCAATCTTCTTCTAATTCACGCGAAGATAATTGCGCATTCACTTTCCCTCGCCGCTGCAACATGATCATTCGAGCTTTTTTTACTCTATCTCGTACCACCTCAGTTGAATCACCACGATCTACAGTATCTGACTGAGCCAATGTTCCTTTTGGTAAGCAGGGAATTTCAATCGACATATCAAATCGATCCAAAAAAGGTCCAGACAAACGATTTAAATAACGCAATACGGCTTGCGGGCGAGAGCGTGCTAATTCTCCTTCATAATGCCCCGTCGGGCTCGGATTAAGAGCACCGATCAATTGAAATCTGGCTGGAAAGGTGGTTTTTCTGGCGGCTCGTGAAATCGTAATTTCCCCAGACTCTAACGGTTCTCGTAAGGCATCTAATGTCGCTCGTGAGAACTCCGCCATTTCATCCAAAAATAATAAACCATTATGTGCCAAGGATATTTCACCAGGCTTAGGTAAATGACCACCACCAATCAGTGCCGATAATGAACAAGAATGATGTGGCATTCGGAAAGGACGATGATGCCAATGTTGTAGCGAGAAGTGCCCATCCAGCAAAGATGAAATGGCGGCGGTTTCCAGCGACTCTTCTTCGGTCATTTCAGGAAGTAAATCCACAAGCCTTGCGGCTAACATGGTTTTTCCCGTTCCCGGTGGTCCTAGTAATAATAAATTGTGTCCGCCTGCCGCCGCGATCTCTAAGGCTCGCTTACCTTGGTATTGCCCAATAACATCTTGCAAATCTTGATATTTCGAAAAATTAGTGCTGACTTTTGGATCGCATTTCGCTTTTGGTAATTCGGTTTGATTATCTAAATGCGCACAAACTGCAGACAAGGAATCGGCAATTCGATGGTGATGACCACGAATGAGTGCCATTTCCTGTTCATTTCCTATCGGGGCAATCAAACAACCTTGATGTTGATGTACAGCTAATGCCGCAGACAGTCCTCCTGTCACTGGACGCAATTCACCAGATAAGGCCAATTCGCCAATAAACTCATAATCAACAAATGCTTCCAATGGAATTTGCCCCGACGCCGCCAAAATTCCCAGAGCGATGGGTAAATCAAACCGTCCACCCTCTTTTGGCAAATCGGCAGATGCTAAATTAACCGTAATGCGTCGACTTGGAAATTGAAAATTTGAATTAATGATTGCGCTACGAACCCTATCTCGTGCTTCTTTCACGGTTGTCTCCGCCAAACCAACCAACATAAAAGCCGGTAATCCTTGAGAAATATGAACTTCAATCGTGACATTTGGAGCATGAATCCCCACACAAGCTCGACTTTGTACAATGGCTAAACTCATCAACAGTCCTCTTATTCATAAAATTTAAAATAATTTGTTAGAAGAGTTTCACAATTGAATGGTTTTTGATGACATTTTGTGTAGTTATGGTAAGTTTTTTGTTGTCAGGCAAAGAAATGCTGTGTTACCACTAGAAAGATCTGAAAAATGGATCATTTATTAAAGAAATAAGTGATATGTCACACAGCCGCATCACCAAGGTACAGACGATTATCGTCATTATCATCAAAAGATCACACCAATGGGAGCGGTTCGTCAGTTAATTCAGACTCACCACAAATGTTTAAAGCCCTCTGACGGCACAGTTCGAGGGCTTTTTTCAATAATAAGAATGACATCACCGCAACAAGGAAGGAGCAGGGATGACAGGAGCAGAATTCGTTGTAAAAACACTGCAAAATAATGGACATCATTATGTGTTTGGTTACCCAGGTGGTGCCATCATGCCAATTTATGATGCACTTTATGGGCAACAAATCGAACACATCTTATGTCGTCATGAACAAGGTGCAGCCATGGCCGCTATTGGCTATGCTCGTGCAAGTAAAAGTGTTGGTATTTGTTTTGCAACGTCAGGTCCAGGTGCAACAAACTTAATAACAGGTTTGGCCGATGCCATGATGGATTCAATTCCCATTGTGGCGATCACGGGACAAGTCGCCAGTTCATTAATCGGAACCGATGCTTTTCAAGAAATTGATGTCTTAGGTCTTTCACTCGCCTGTACCAAACACAGCTTTCTTGTTACTGATCCAGAGCAATTGCCTTACATCATGGAAGAAGCTTTTAAACTGGCACAGGCAGGACGCCCAGGCCCAGTCTTAATTGATATTGCCAAAGATGTGCAATTGGCTGAGATTCCAGAAAGTGCGTTAGTGTCTTCTTTTTTTCCTCTCGATAATCATACTATTGTACCTGAGCTGACTATTCAGAAAGCCAATCATTTATTAGCACAAAGTCAGCGTCCTATATTGTATTTAGGCGGTGGAATAGTATTAGACGATGCTGTTGAAGTCGTTCGTGAATTTACTCGTCATAGCCAGATTCCAGCTGTTTCAACCTTAAAAGGCTTGGGTGTTTTACAGAATGATTATCCGTATTATCTGGGCATGCTAGGTATGCACGGCACCCGAATCGCTAACTTAGCCGTACAGGATTGTGATTTATTAATGGTAGTCGGTGCGCGCTTTGATGATCGGGTTACTGGCAAATTGGATGAGTTTGCGCCCAATGCGCGCATCATTCACATTGATATTGATGCCGCCGAACTGAACAAACTGCGCCAAACTCATGTGGCTCTACAAGGCTCTATCCGAGTCATTTTACCGCAATTAACAGAATGTCTCGAAATTGCAGACTGGCAAAGCCATATCCTTTCAGAAAAAATAAAACACGCTTGGCCTTATGATCATCCTGGGCACGCTATTTATGCGCCGAGTTTATTAAAAACATTGTCAGAGCGCATGCCAAATACCGCGATAATCAGTACCGATGTTGGGCAACATCAAATGTGGGCAGCACAACATATTGATCATCAAGCTCCAGAGAACTTTTTAACGTCTGCTGGGCTTGGCACTATGGGGTTTGGTTTACCAGCTGCGATTGGTGCTCAATTTTCACGTCCCGATCATCAAAGTATTGTGATCTCAGGGGATGGATCCATCATGATGAACATCCAAGAACTAACCACGATTAAACGTTTTAACTTACCAGTAAAAATCATTCTATTGGATAATCAACGTCTGGGTATGGTTCGCCAATGGCAAGAGCTGTTCTTCGATAGGCGCTACAGTGAAACCATTTTAAATGACAACCCCGACTTTATTGCGCTTGCTCAAGCTTTTGATATTGAAGGCCAAACGATCACCACCAAAGCCGAAGTTTCTGCTGCTTTAAATGCCTTATTGCAAAGTGATCGAGCTTACTTTTTGCATGTGGTGATTTCAGAACAAGAAAATGTATGGCCCTTAGTACCGCCAAATACCGCCAATCAACACATGATGGAGGGCTCGCAATGAAGCATCATGTACACATTCAAGCACAATCGCAGCCTGAGCTGATTGAACGCCTCTTTCGAGTTATTCGCCATCGCGGTTTTTTGGCAACCGAATGTCACTTTCAACAAGAATCTAATGAAACACAAATCAAAGTGACCGTATCAAGCCAACGTTCTATTTCATTACTTATTAATCAATTAAGAAAACAATGGGGAGTCATTGACGTACAGTGTCAATCCATATCCATCGCTTCCGACTCTCATGACGAATTAAGGACAATATCATGACAAATCACGCTCAATACATCTGGTTCAACGGCAAATTAGTGCCTTGGCAAGACGCACAAGTTCACGTATTAACGCATGCTCTGCACTATGGTACGTCGGTTTTTGAAGGCGTGCGTTGTTACGACACGCCTAATGGTCCGGTTGTTTTCCGTCATAAAGAACACATGTCGCGTCTAAAAGATTCTGCCAAAATCTATCGCTTTCCGATCCCGTACAGCGTGGATGAATTGATGGAGGCTTGTCGCGAAACACTGCGTCAAAACCAATTGACCTCGGCTTATATTCGTCCATTAGCGTTTGTTCCGAATGTCGGCTTGGGGGTTTGTCCACCAAATGGAACCGAAATGGAATTGATCATTGCGGCTTTTTCTTGGGGATCCTATTTAGGTGAAGAAGCGCTCGCTAATGGTGTCGATGCTATGGTTTCCAGTTGGAATCGTGCCGCGCCGAATACCATTCCAACCGCTGCAAAAGCAGGAGGCAATTACCTGTCTTCTTTATTAGTGGGTGGTGAAGCACGTCGACACGGCTACGCAGAAGGCATCGCTCTTGATGTTCGAGGCTACTTATCCGAAGGCGCAGGAGAGAACCTATTCATTATTAAAAATGGCATTGTATCGACTCCGCCTGCAACCAGTGCAATTCTTCCTGGCATCACTCGTGATTCCATTACTATTCTAGCGAAAGAAATGGGCTACGAAGTACGTGAGGAGAATATCGCTCGCGAAGCTTTATATTTGGCGGATGAAATTTTCATGACGGGCACTGCGGCTGAAATCGTCCCCGTTCGTAGTGTCGATCAAATCACCATTGGTGAAGGTAAACGCGGTCCAATTACTGAACGTTTACAAAGTGCCTTTTTTGGTCTGTTTAATGGTGAGACAGAAGACAAATGGGGTTGGTTGGATCCCGTTTATCCAACAAAGTAATCTAACAACAAGATAATTAATGATTATTAACGTTCAAGTTGTAATGGCAACTTGAACGTAAAAACAAAGGAATTGTTTTATGCCGATTTACCGTTCTGCAACCACAACTCATGGTCGAAATATGGCTGGTGCCCGCGCATTATGGCGTGCAACGGGTGTCAAAGATGAGGATTTTGGTAAACCTATTATTGCGGTTGTAAACTCATTTACCCAATTTGTTCCCGGTCATGTCCATCTTAAAGATTTGGGTCAGTTGGTCGCCTCTGAAATAGAGCAAGCGGGTGGCATTGCCAAAGAGTTCAATACCATTGCTGTTGATGATGGAATCGCGATGGGGCATGGCGGGATGCTGTATTCATTACCATCACGCGAATTAATTGCCGATTCGGTCGAATACATGGTAAATGCACACTGTGCCGATGCCATGGTCTGTATCTCTAATTGCGATAAAATCACCCCGGGAATGTTAATGGCGTCACTGCGTCTGAATATCCCTGTGATTTTTGTTTCCGGCGGACCTATGGAAGCTGGAAAAACCAAACTATCGGATCAAATTATTAAGCTGGATCTGGTCGATGCCATGATTCAAGGGGCAGACCCCACAGTATCTGACGAACAAAGCGAGCAAATAGAACGATCCGCCTGTCCAACGTGTGGATCTTGCTCTGGTATGTTCACTGCTAACTCAATGAATTGCCTAACAGAAGCTCTCGGACTCAGCCAACCGGGTAATGGTTCGCTATTGGCCACACACTCGGATCGTGAAGCACTCTTCCGCCGAGCAGGTCAACGCATTGTCGAGCTAACAAAACGTTATTACTTGAATGACGATGAAACAGCATTGCCTCGTCAAATCGCCAATAAAAAAGCCTTTGAAAATGCCATGGCATTAGACATTGCAATGGGTGGTTCCACCAATACTGTCTTACACTTATTGGCAGCCGCCCAAGAAGGTGAGATTGACTTTACGATGGAAGACATCGATCTCATGTCTCGTCGTGTGCCGCATTTATGTAAAGTTGCCCCTTCGACTCAAAAGTATCACATGGAAGACGTCCACAGAGCTGGAGGGGTTTATGCCCTTTTAGGGGAATTGGATCGTGCCCAATTATTGCATACCGATACCCCAACCGTTTTAGGAAAACCGTTATCTGAAGCGCTAAAAGAATACGACATCGTTCAGACTCAATCAGAAGAAATTAAAACCTTTTTCCGTGCGGGCCCTGCTGGCGTTCGAACCACTCAAGCGTTCTCTCAAAGCTGCCGTTGGGATACGTTAGACGATGATCGAGAAAATGGCTGTATTCGCCATCATAATTTCGCATTCAGTCAAGATGGCGGGTTGGCGGTGCTGTCCGGCAATATCGCATTAAATGGCTGTATTGTTAAAACAGCTGGCGTTGATGACGATAATTTAACCTTTACTGGTCCTGCTATTGTCTTTGAAAGCCAAGATACGGCAGTTGAAGCTATTTTAAATGGTGTAGTGAAAGCCGGTGATGTCGTCGTCATTCGTTACGAAGGCCCGAAAGGTGGTCCGGGTATGCAAGAAATGTTGTACCCAACTACTTATTTAAAATCCATGGGACTCGGAAAATCGTGTGCATTAATTACGGATGGGCGTTTTTCTGGTGGCACAAGTGGACTATCCATCGGACATGTTTCGCCTGAAGCAGCCAGTGGAGGTACCATTGGATTAATTGAAAATGGCGATCAAATTGAAATTGATATTCCGACTCGTCGCATTCAATTGATGGTCGAAGAGCAAGAATTGGCTCAACGTCGAGAAAAGGCCGATGTCCGAGGCTGGAAACCCTTAGATCGTCAACGTAGTGTCTCTTTGGCACTCAAAGCTTACGCTAATCTCGCAACCAGTGCCGATAAAGGCGCAGTGCGCGATAAAAGTAAATTAGAAGGGTAATTTATGTCATTGATGACAACTTCAACGGATCCTGTCATGACAGGATCCGATTATTTACGAGATATTCTAAGAGCTCCCATTTATGACGTTGCCATCACATCTCCCTTACAGCCGATGGCGCGTTTGTCAGCCCGCTTACATAATCGTGTTCAATTAAAGCGAGAAGATCGACAACCGGTACACTCCTTCAAATTGCGCGGGGCATATAACATGATGGCGCAGTTATCCAGCCAACAAAAAACAGCTGGAATTATTACTGCCTCAGCAGGAAATCATGCACAAGGTGTCGCGTTATCCGGTCAAGTATTGCAAGTGCAATCCACCATTGTCATGCCACTCACTACTCCCGATATCAAAGTGGATGCGGTTAGAAACTTAGGTGGCACGGTTGTTTTGCATGGCAATAACTTTGATGAAGCAAAAGCTCATGCCATGGCACTCTCTGAACAACACAATTACACTTTTATTCCTCCCTTTGATCACCCATCGATTATTGCAGGTCAAGGCACCATCGGAATGGAATTATTACAACAAAATAGCCATTTGGATTATGTGTTTGTGCCTGTCGGCGGAGGTGGTTTAGCAGCAGGTATTTCAGTTTTACTTAAGCAATTAATGCCGAATATCAAAGTCATCGGAGTTGAAGCTGCAGACTCAGCTTGCCTACGAGCAGCTTTAGATGCTGGTCACCCAACAAACCTAACGCATGTCGGTATGTTTGCTGATGGCGTCGCAGTGAAACGAATTGGCGACGAAACATTTCGAATATGCCAAACCTATTTAGACGACTCAATCACTGTCAGTAGCGATGAAATATGTGCAGCGGTTAAAGATATTTTTGAGGATACTCGCGCCATCGCTGAGCCTTCAGGGGCTCTGGCATTAGCGGGATTAAAAAAATATGTCGATGATCATCAATTGAAAGATCAACAGCTAGCCACCATTTTATCTGGCGCTAACGTCAACTTTCATGGTTTACGCTATGTTTCAGAACGCTGTGAATTAGGTGAAAAACGCGAAGGATTATTGGCCATTACGATTCCAGAACAACAGGGATCCTTTCTGAGACTCTGCACGCAATTAGGGGGTCGAGCTGTGACGGAATTTAATTATCGTTATAGTGATAAAGATAAAGCTAATGTGTTTGTCGGGATCCGCTTACAATACGGGCAAGAGGAATTGGAGACGATCATTGATGATCTTCAGAAAAATAACCATTCCGTAAAAGATCTTTCCGATAATGAACTTGCGAAAGTCCACATTCGCTACATGATTGGTGGTCGCCCATCAAAAGTGCTCAATGAACACTTATACAGTTTTGAATTTCCGGAATATCCCGGTGCTTTAATGACGTTTTTAACCACATTAGGCACACGTTGGAACATCAGTTTATTTAATTACCGCAATCATGGAGCTGATTATGGACGTGTACTCTGTGGTTTTGAGTTTGATGATTCTGAATCCTCGTCTTTCCATAGCCATTTGGCTCAGTTAGGATACAAATGGAAAGAGGAAACAAACAACCCTGCCTATCGTTTTTTTCTCGCGGACTGATTTCTCTAACCAACAAATCATTCCACTACTGAAGATTGACCACGTGCTCACACGTGGTCTTATTATTGATAATCTTACTTATAATTATCTTGCAACGCCTTCAATGCTTCACATTGTTGATGCATAAAACCATGGCGGACAGAATTAGGTAATTCGGTTATTTGTGCTAAAAAACGCTCGTATTCTTGAGCCTCTTCTAAGTCGCTCAACATGGGAAAAATAAACCATAAAAGCGAGCAATCTGTCACTTCAGCAATGTCAGCCAATGTAGAGATACGTGGATTACTTCTTCCAGCTTCTAAATCTAAATACGTTTGACGAGCCATATGCAGTGCTTTGGCTATTTTGACTTGTGATAATCCAGCTTTTATTCGTGCTTCTCGAATCTTTAAACTCAAATGATATTGCTGATTGCTCATTTGAAATACCGTTACCTGTGGTGTCCATTAATCAGGCGCCATACGCTATGCTTCTTTAAATCATGATACAGAAATAAGACTGAAAAATGTGAACTCAAGACATCAAAGCATTGAAAAAAAGACAAGACAGCCAAGGATTGTCTAATAAAACAGACACCCATTTAACGGTTTTTCTGGATTAAAGCTTGAGTATAATCAGCCATAAATTCTGCTAAATTAATGCTTTGTTGTAAAATCACATGTCGAGCTGAATGTGGCAATCGGCTAAAGTGTTGCAATAACACATCAATTTCTTCTTTATATTGGCTCTCTAATATTTCTAACCCTTTATCACCGTAAATAAACCATGTTAACGGGCGCTCAGTGATCTCTGCAATTTCAGATAACATCCGAACTTTTGGTTCGGTTTTCCCACTTTCCAGATCCAAGTACGTTTGACGAGCCACTTCTAAGCGATTGGCCATATACACTTGCGTTAAACCTTTCCACTCACGTGCTTCTTTGATTCGTTCAGCCATTTTATTTTTGCTGTCCATATCTTGTCTCTTCCTTGTCAACCTCGTTCTATGAGATCCACATGCACAAGATACGCCAACGATAAAGAAGGCTTATCGCTGACGAAGACTGAGTTTTTGTTTTGAATATAAATTTGCTTTGCAGAACGCTGTACCTATCTGAAATTGCAACTATTCGACAGTCACAGCTTTAGCTAAATTTCGAGGCTGATCGACATCCGTTCCTTTAATTAAAGCGACATGGTATGCCAAAAGCTGCATCGGTAAAGTATACATAATGGGTGCAATATAATGTGGGACACTCGGTAATGTCATAATACTCATGCCCTCTGATGCAATAAAACCCGCTTGTTGATCCGCAAACACATAAAGAATGCCACCACGTGCGCGCACTTCTTCGATATTCGATTTTAACTTTTCAAGTAAGTCGTTACTGGGTGCCACAACAATCACAGGCATATCACTGTCTATGAGTGCTAAGGGTCCATGTTTTAATTCACCTGCCGCATAAGCCTCAGCATGAATGTATGAGATTTCCTTAAGCTTTAATGATGCTTCCATTGCAATAGGATAAAACTCACCACGCCCCAAAAATAAGGCATGATTTTTATCAGCAAAGCTTTCCGCTAATTTTTCAATATCCTGATCTAATGCCAGCGTTTGTTCTAAATAATTTGGTAACGCGTGTAATGCACTGACAATATCTTGCTCTTGATCCGCAAGAATTTGACCTTGTTGCTTACCCATTGCAGTCACTAGCATCAGTAATGCAACCAACTGTGAGGTAAAAGCTTTCGTGGATGCCACTCCAATTTCAGTTCCTGCACACGTCATAAACGCGATGTCAGATTCACGAACTAAAGAAGATCCTGCGACATTACAGATTGTCATAACAGTGTCGTATTGCTGCTCTTTAGCTAAACGTAAGGCAGCTAATGTATCTGCGGTCTCACCAGATTGAGATAACGTTAACAACAAGCTATTTGGACGTGTAACACTTTTACGATAACGATATTCAGAAGCAATTTCGACATCACAGCTGATACCAGCTAAAGATTCAAACCAATAACGAGCCACCATTCCAGCGTTATAGGATGTGCCACACGCCACAATTTGAATGTGTTGTATTTTTTCAAACAGCGCTGCAGCACCATGACCAAAGCTGTCAATTAATACAGAATGATCCGTTAAACGCCCACGCATGGTGTGACCTAAAATCGTTGGCTGTTCAAACATTTCTTTTTGCATATAATGACGAAATTCGCCTTTATCCGCGACATCTTGCTGAATATTGGACTCGTGAATATCACGTTCAACCGATTGACCATGCATATTCCAAATACGAACTTGACGCCGTGTGACTTCAGCCACATCGCCTTCTTCTAGAAAGATAAAACGACGGGTAATATTAAGTAAAGCCAGTTGATCCGAGGCAATGAAATTTTCACCCACCCCTAAACCAATGACTAATGGACTACCGGAGCGAGCAACAATCAAACGCTCAGGATCCTCTCGATCCATAATAACCGTCCCATACGCTCCTTCCAGTTTATTCACCGTTTGTTGAACGGCTGAAACTAAATCATCACACTTTGACCTCTGCTCTGACACCAAATGTGCAATCACTTCGGTATCCGTTTGTGAGGTGAAAATGTATCCTTTTTCCATCAAACTCTCACGCAGCTCTGCATGATTTTCAATTATACCATTGTGTACGATGGCAATATTATCGCCAGAGCAGTGTGGATGTGCATTCGCTTCGGAAGGGCGGCCATGTGTAGCCCAACGAGTATGAGCAATCCCCGTTCCCCCTAATAATGGCGTTTCAATCAAAGCATCTGCTAAACTTTGTACTTTTCCAATCCGACGAAGACGATGTAATGTTTTATGATTATCCACAACAGCCATGCCTGCGGAATCATAGCCTCGATACTCTAAACGACGTAAACCTTCCAATAGAATTTCAGCCACATCTCGTTGTGCAACCGCACCAACAATCCCACACATAAATGCTCCTTTATACCAATGGGACACGGATGACCGTGACACCTTGCAGTTCAATTTTTTGAGCCTGCTCTAGTGACAAGCCCTCATCTGAAATTAGCGTATCAATGCAATCCCACATCAACTCAATATTCGGAATTTTTCGATCAATTTTTGATGATTCAATCATGACAATCACTTCTCTTGCCACTTCCGCCATTACTTGACTTAAATTGGTCATTTCATTAAATGTGGTGGTCCCTCTATCTAAATCCAGACCATCGGCACCAATGAATAATTGATCAAAATCGTAAGATCGCAGAACAGACGCTGCGACTTGCCCTTGAAAAGACTCCGATCGAGCATCCCAAGTTCCGCCCGTCATTAATAGGGTTGGTTCGTTTTCTAGATTATTCAATGCATTTGCAACCCCTAACGCATTCGTCATCACGACTAACCCTTGCTTTTCATTCAACAAAGGAATAAGCGCTGATGTTGTGCTGCCACTATCAACAATGATTCGATGGTGATCACGAATACGCTCAACCGCAGCTTGTGCTAAAACCTGTTTTTGAGGTGAAATGACATCATTATTATCTTCAATCAATAATTCAGTAGGGATAGCTATTGCCCCCCCAAAACGGCGCAATAATAAGCCGCTTAATTCTAAGGCGGCTAAATCTTTGCGTATTGTGACCTCAGAAGTTTCACAAGATTTGGCTAATTGCTCAACGCTGACTTCCCCTTGCTCATTTACAGAGGCAACAATATGGTGTCGACGTTGCTGGGTATTACGTTTCGACATAAAACAAAAAACCACTATTAACTTTCAAAATGAAAGATAATGGTAGCACTTTGAAACTTAGTGCGATAGAAAAATTGAATTTAAAAATTGAATTTAAAAATTGAGATAAAAAAATAGGGCATCGTACGATGCCCTATTTTTAATATTATGCAGATTAGCGTTTTGTTGGACGTTTCCAACCTTGAATAGTACGTGTTGGGGCACGAGTAATGACTAAAGCCCCTTCTTCTACGTTACGATTAATGGTTGAACCCGCACCAATTGTTGATCCTGATGCAATTTTCACTGGAGCAATCAATTGAGTATCAGATCCAACAAAAACATCATCGCCAATTTCTGTTTTAAACTTGTTTGCGCCATCGTAATTACAGGTGATAGTGCCCGCACCAATGTTAACTCGAGCACCAATCATGGCATCGCCCAAATAACTTAAATGATTGGCTTTTGAGCCTTCGCCTAATGTTGCTTGTTTTATTTCAACAAAGTTACCAACATGAGCATCATTCAATAATTCAGCGCCCGGGCGCAAACGAGCAAATGGGCCAACAGTACAATTTTCACCGACAGTAGAACCATCAATAATGCTGTAAGGACGTACGACGGTGTTATCGTCAATTTCACAATTTTTAAGAATACAGCCTGCTCCAATAATGACGTTATCGCCAATAGATACAGATCCTTCGATTATAACGTTAACATCAATCTCAACGTCCAAACCACATTGCAGTTCACCACGTAAATCAAAACGGGCAGGATCACGTAACATCACACCTTGTTCTAATAGACGTTCAGCTTGACCACGTTGATACTCGCGCTCTAAACGGGCTAATTGTACTCGATTGTTGACACCTTCGACTTCAATTGGGCTTTTTGGGTGCACCGCTTCTACTGCACGCCCTTCATTATGCGCTAATGCAATTACGTCTGTTAAATAGTACTCACCTTGAGAATTATCATTTTTTAACAAGGATAACCAACGTGTTAAATCACGGGCTGTCGCAACCATCACACCGGTATTAATTTCTTTAATTAATTTTTGTTCTTCTGTCGCATCTTTTTGCTCAATGATCGCAACAACAGGCCCATTACGACGCACAATACGGCCATAACCCGTAGGGTTATCAAGGACAACAGTCAATAAAGCAATACCACCAACGGGCTGTGCATCCAATAATGACTCTAATGTTTCCGTTGTAATCAATGGTACATCACCATATAAAACAATGATTTGATCATCATCTTTTAATGATGGTGTTGATTGATTTACCGCATGCCCAGTACCTAATTGTTCTGCTTGTAATACCCATTGAACCTCTTCATCCGCCAAGACATGTTTCATCATCTCACCGCCATGTCCGTAAACAAGATGAATATCTTGTGCACCTAACTCTTGGCAAGTATCAATAACATGCTTCACCATTGGTTTGCCTGCCAATGTATGAAGAACTTTAGGCAATTGCGAATACATACGGGTACCTTTACCCGCTGCAAGAATGACAGCACTAAAACTCACGATAAGAATCCTTATTGATTATATTTTGTCAGTATTGTAACGACTAATTCTGATATTTCTCAAACTAACCATATAAAAAACCAGAATAGGACAATCAGCTTAGTTTATTCAGCAAAAAAAAAGCGACCT
>CAMQZF010000007.1 GCA_947039525.1 uncultured Photobacterium sp.
CACATCCTGAATCTCTTGGCTTAATGTATAAGCGGGCAGTGAACAGGCTGAATCTCCTGAGTGAACGCCCGCTTGCTCGATGTGCTCCATAATGCCGCCAATCACGACTTGTTCACCGTCACAGATGGCATCCACATCGACTTCAATCGCATCGTCTAAGAAGCGATCCAATAAAACAGGCGATTCGTTCGAAACACTGACGGCTTCATTAAAGTAACGACGCAAATCCGCTTCATCGTAGACGATTTCCATCGCACGACCGCCCAAGACATACGAAGGACGAACGACTAATGGGAAACCAATTTCACGTGATTTCTCAATCGCTTGATCAATGGCGGTTACCGTTGCATTTTCAGGTTGTAACAAGCCTAAACGATCCACGGCATGTTGAAAACGCTCACGATCTTCGGCACGGTCAATGGCATCAGGGCTTGTGCCGATAATTGGCACACCCGCAGCTTCAAGCGCACGCGCTAATTTCAATGGGGTTTGACCACCGTATTGAACAATCACGCCTTTTGGCTTCTCAACACGAACAATCGCTAATACATCTTCTAATGTGATCGGCTCAAAATACAAGCGATCCGATGTATCGTAATCGGTGGATACCGTTTCAGGATTACAGTTCACCATGATGGTTTCGTAACCATCTTCACGCAACGCTAATGAAGCATGAACACAACAATAATCAAACTCGATACCTTGACCGATACGGTTAGGACCACCACCAATGACCATGATTTTTTCACGATCTGTAGGGGCAGATTCACACTCTTCATCATAAGTGGAATACATGTAAGCCGTATTGGACGCAAACTCTGCTGCACACGTATCCACTCGCTTATAAACAGGGTGAATATCGTATTGATCACGCAGTTTACGAACTTCGCTTTCTGACACGCCCAACAATTTGGCTAAACGCTCATCAGCAAACCCTTTACGCTTCAACTTACGCAACATTTCATAATTTAAAGCGGTGACTCCGCCTTCTTTTACTTGCCCTTCTAATGTCACCAGCTCTTCTATTTGTACGAGGAACCAGCGATCAACATTCGTCAATTTGTAGACACCATCAACAGACATTCCAGCACGGAACGCATCGGCGATGTACCAAATACGATCTGAACCGGCTTCTTTCAATTCATAACGAATTTTGGTTAAGGCATCTGGTGCATCAATATCCACCATTTCATCCAAACCACACGCGCCAACTTCAAGACCACGCAATGCTTTATGCAATGATTCTTGGAAATTACGACCAATGGCCATCACTTCACCGACTGATTTCATCTGTGTCGTAAGGCGATCATTTGCACCCACAAATTTCTCAAAGTTAAAGCGTGGAATTTTCGTTACAACATAATCAATCGTTGGCTCAAAAGAAGCTGGAGTCACACCACCAGTGATGTCATTCATCAATTCATCCAGCGTGAAACCCACAGCCAGTTTTGCCGCAACTTTGGCAATAGGGAAGCCTGTTGCTTTTGATGCTAATGCGGATGAACGAGACACTCGAGGGTTCATTTCGATGATGACCATACGACCATCTTTAGGATTAATACCAAATTGAACGTTAGATCCGCCCGTTTCAACACCAATTTCACGTAATACCGCTAAAGAAGCATTACGCATTAATTGATATTCTTTATCCGTCAATGTTTGTGCTGGGGCTACGGTAATCGAATCACCCGTATGAATGCCCATTGCGTCAAAGTTTTCAATCGCACACACGATAATGCAGTTGTCGTTTTTATCACGAACCACTTCCATCTCGTACTCTTTCCAACCGATTAAAGATTCATCAATCAATAATTCGTTGGTTGGCGATAGATCCAAACCGCGTGTACAAATCTCTTCAAATTCTTCTTTGTTGTACGCAATGCCGCCACCCGTACCGCCCATAGTAAATGACGGACGGATAATGCAAGGAAATCCAACTTTATCAAGAACCTTGTATGCATCTTCTAAGGTTTTTGCTGTATCCGCGTTAGGACAGGCTAAACCAATGGACTTCATTGCCGCATCAAAGCGTGAGCGATCTTCGGCTTTATCAATCGCATCTGCGGTTGCGCCGATCATCTCGACGCCAAATTCTGCTAATACTCCATGACGCTCAAGATCCAAGGCACAGTTCAGTGCCGTTTGACCGCCCATTGTTGGTAAAATGGCATCTGGACGTTCTTTTTCAATGATTTTCTTCACGACTTCCCAATGAATTGGCTCAATATAAGTCGCATCCGCCATATCAGGATCTGTCATGATTGTTGCTGGGTTCGAGTTAACCAGAACGACTCGATACCCTTCTTCGCGCAGCGCTTTACACGCCTGTGCACCAGAATAGTCAAACTCACACGCTTGACCGATTACAATTGGGCCAGCACCCAGAATCAAAATACTGTTAATGTCCGTACGTTTTGGCATTGCTGTGACTCCTGCAGATTAGGCGCTGTGTTTTTTAATTAATTCAATGAAGTGATCAAACAAAGGAGCGGCATCGTGTGGACCCGGGCTCGCTTCTGGGTGACCTTGGAAGCTGAATGCCGGTTTGTCTGTACGATGAATGCCTTGTAATGATCCATCAAATAATGAGCGATGTGTGGCTCGTAAGGTTTCAGGAAGGCTGGTTTCGTCTGCCGCAAAACCGTGGTTTTGACTGGTGATCATCACCACATCTCGCTCCAAATCCTTTACTGGGTGGTTAGCACCATGATGACCAAATTTCATTTTTGCAGTTTTTGCACCGCTGGCTAGCGCCAAAATTTGGTGACCTAAACAAATGCCAAAAATAGGAATATTTTTATCTAAAAAAACTTGAGTCGCTTCAATCGCGTAAGTACAAGGTGCTGGATCACCCGGACCATTGGATAAGAAAATGCCATCAGGATTAAGAGCTAATACTTCTGCTGCGGGAGTTTGAGCAGGAACAACCGTTAAACGACAACCACGATCCACAAGCATCCGTAAAATATTACGCTTCGCACCAAAATCGTACGCAACGACATGGTAAGGCAACTCGCTGTCATCAAAATCCGCAGGCAAGCCGCCTTCTAATGTCCAAGAGCCTTGTTTCCACTCATACGCCTGTTCTGTTGTCACTTCTTTTGCGAGATCCAAACCAGATAAGCCAGCAAATGCTTTGGCCTTTTCTAATGCTTCGTTCACATCCAAATTATCACCAGCCAAAATACAGCCACTCAAAGCCCCTTTCTCACGCAGAATACGGGTCAGTTTGCGCGTATCAATATCGGCAATGCCAAGGATGTTTTGTGATTTAAGGTATTCAGAAAGGGATTGTTCGCTGCGGAAGTTTGAAGCTAATAACGGAAGGTCTCGAATGACTAAAGCTTGAGCATGAATTGCGGTGGATTCTTCGTCTTCAGAATTGGTGCCGGTGTTGCCTATATGAGGATAAGTAAGAGTAACGATTTGTTGGGAATAAGACGGGTCGGTTAATATTTCCTGATAACCTGTCATTGATGTATTGAAAACCACTTCCCCAACTGCTGAACCATTCGCCCCAATGGACACACCATGGAACACAGTCCCATCTTCCAGGACTAATAGAGCCGATTTACTCAAAACAACCTCCAAAATCTTTCATTTATGCAACAATAGAGAATAATGTTGCACTTCTTTGATCCATCAAAAAATCACAGCAAAATACATAGAGATTTTAGATAAATTGCGAGAATTCTAGAGATCCTCTAGCCTCGCGTCAATAAGTATTTAAAATTAAAGCATTTTTATTCTTTTTGCCGATATTTATCAATATGTTATTACTGTGTCTATATTATCGAGTTAGCGATCTCTTACGCCAAAAGACAATCGTTTGCGTTTTTAACGTAAAATTTTTTAGACTAAATTAGCAACGAAATTATCCTTTTTGAGTTATTCTCGTCCTTAACTTTGAACTTTGTCACAACAAAAACAACTCGATCATCAAAATGAATAAAGTTTCATTTTGATGATCGTGTCAAATTACAAATTATCGAGGTTTAATACATCTTGCATCGTATAAAAACCCGTCTCTTTCATCGCTAACCAAACAGCTGCGCGTACAGCACCACGAGCAAATGTCATTCGATCAGTGGCTTTATGAGTGATTTCCAAACGTTCGCCTAAATCAGCAAACATTGCAGTGTGTTCACCAACAATGTCGCCCGCACGGATGGTGGCAAAACCAATCTCATCACGTGTACGTTCGCCCGTAATGCCTTCACGACTGTACACAGCAACATCGCTTAATTGATTCCCCATCGCATGAGCAATGGCTTCACCCATACCAATCGCAGTACCTGAAGGTGCATCCACTTTATGACGGTGATGTGCTTCAAGGATTTCAATATCGCAATAATCGCCCATAACTTTGGCGGCTTTCTCTAACAGCTTAAACATCACATTGACGCCCACACTGTAGTTTGGAGCCATCACAATCGCCATTGATTCTGCGTATTCATCAATGCGTTGACGCTCTTGCTCAGTAAAGCCAGTAGTGCCGATCACGACTTTTTTATGATGTGTATTACACACGTCTAAATTGGCTAAAGTGGCCGCTGGTGAAGAAAAGTCAATCAACACATCAAACTGATCCGTTTCTTGGCTTAAGTCACTGATAATTTTCACAGATAGTTCACCGACACCAACCAGCTCACCGACATCAACACCAAGTAAATTTGACCCAGAAAATTCCGTCGCTACCGTTACTTTGGCAAACTCAGACTCAGTCGCTGCTTTTACTAATTGACGCCCCATACGTCCCGCGGCACCCGCAATGGCAATTCTAATCACTCTGTTTCTCCTTTGTCATTTACTCTTAATGTAACCTGTTTTTTTATCGAAAAAAAAGCCTTAACAAGAGCTAAGGCTTTTAAAAACTGATTAATCAATTTGTTTTATTTTTAATTCTCGGGGGATCTCAAAAAACATATTTTCTTCCCTCCCCGAAACCTCTTCGATTGTGGCTTGGCACAATTGTGCAATGTGATCCGTAATCTGATTCACCAATACTTCTGGCGCCGATGCCCCGGCGGTAATACCGATCTTTTGATTTTCAGTAAACCAAACATTTTTAATGTCGGAAACATCATCCACCAAATAACTTAACGTGCCCAACTTTTCAGCCAATTCACGTAAACGATTGGAGTTTGATGAATTTTTTGAGCCAACTACGATCATTAAATCAACTTGATTGGCCATTTCTCGCACCGCATCTTGACGATTTTGAGTGGCATAACAGATATCATCTTTACGAGGGCCTTCAATGTGAGGAAATACACGTCGTAATTCATCAATCACATCCGCCGTTTCATCAACAGATAGGGTCGTTTGACTCACAAAATGCAGATTTTTTGGGTCTTTTACAGTAAGAGTAACCACATCACTTGGTGTTTCCACCAAGCACATACCACCCATCTCACTGCTGTATTGCCCCATCGTGCCTTCAACCTCTGGGTGTCCAGCATGCCCAATTAATACGACCTCAGTATTGCGGCGACTTGCTCGTGCCACTTCCATATGAACTTTGGTTACTAATGGGCAAGTAGCATCAAAGACAGTTAACTGGCGCAATTTCGCTTCATTACGTACCGCTTGAGAAACACCATGAGCTGAAAAAATGACAATACTGTCATCAGGGACTTCACTAAGTTCTTCAACAAAAATCGCCCCTCGCTGCTTTAGCCCTTCGACCACAAAACGATTATGCACAACTTCATGACGTACATAGATAGGTGGTTGATACAATTCTAATGCACGTTCAACGATCGTAATAGCACGATCAACTCCAGCACAAAAACCGCGTGGATTGGCGAGTAGGATCTTCATAATGACAGGCTCTTACTGTTTAATGCTAACAATATCAACGGCAAACGTGACGTCTTTGCCAGCGAGAGGATGATTGAAATCAATGGTAACCGACTCACCAGAAACTTCAGTAATTAATGCTGGGATATCTTGCCCATCTGGACCGGTGAATGCAATGATATTTCCCACTTCCGCCGGTGCTTCTTCACCAAAACGACTGCGATCGAAGTGATGAATGTTATCAGGGTTTGGTTGTCCAAACGCATCTTCAGGAATCAAAGTGAACGTTGCTTTTTCGCCCTCTTTTAACCCCAATAAAGCTTGCTCAAAACCCGCACTCAAACTGCCATCACCCATTCGAAATAACATGGGTTTATCTTGCGCTTTTGTTGATTCAGCAACGCTGCCATCGGCTAAACTCATGACAAAATGAATCAGCACTTCACTGTTATTTTTGATCGTTTCCATGATCGCTCCTTCTATAAAAAAGCGCTGACCGTGAACACGGACAGCGCCTAACATTATTTACATCGACCTAACTGAATCATTCTTTTTTCAAAAAACTTTCCAAGATGATCAAAGCGGCACCGATACAAATGGCACTGTCTGCAATATTGAACGATGGCCAATGATTATTTCCGATATGAAAATCAAGAAAATCGATCACGAAACCATGAATCAAACGATCAAACAGGTTACCAATCGCACCGCCAATGATCAGCGCGTATGAGATATTTAACAAGTGACTGGAAGCGGGTAATTTCCGCATCCAATATGCTAATAATGTACATACACTCAATGCTATCAATGAGAACAACCAACGCTGCCAACCCCCAGCATCGCTTAAAAAGCTGAAGGCCGCACCGTAGTTACGTACATACAACAAATTAAAAATTGGCAATACTTCAATACGATGTTGCCAGCCCATTGGGATCGCCGCAACGACCCACAATTTGGTGACATAATCGATAATGAAAACGACAACGGCTACCCATAACCAGCGTAGTCCTGATTGTTTCACTGATGGCATCTTACTCATTAGGCAAACTTACGCTCTTCACCGTTTCCGTCCACGTTGCTTACGCAACGACCACAAATGTGTGCGTGACCGGCAATGCTGCCTACATCGGCCACATGGTGCCAACAACGCTCACATTTTTCAGCTTCAGAAGCTGCAACTTCAACAAATAGACCCGCTAGCTCAGTCGCCTGTGCGTTATGAGGTTTATTCTCAAGTGATGCAACGGTTGCTTTTGAAGTTAACAATACAAAGCGTAATTCATCGCTTAAACGATTCAATTTCTCAGCAAGATCCGCATCTGCGTATAAAGTCACTTCCGCTTGTAATGAGCCGCCAATTACTTTTTCTTTACGCGCATCTTCCAATAGCTTATTCACAGAACCACGAACGGCTTGCATTTCAGCCCAGAATTCGTTGTTCAATGCTTCGTCATCAGCAAGACCGAATAGACCGTCATACCACTCACCCGTGAAGACAAACTTGTCACGAGCGCCAGGCATGTCGTTCCAAATTTCATCGGCCGTGAATGACATGATAGGAGCCATCCAACGAACCAAAGCTTCAACAATGTAGTACAACGCACTTTGACAACTGCGCTGTGCGTGGCTGCCTTCTTTCGCGGTGTATTGACGATCTTTGATGATGTCTAAGTAGAATGAACCCATGTCGATTGAACAGAAGTGCATTAAACGTTGAGTTACCGAGTGCAAATTGTACTCATCGTAGCTCTTAATGATTTCTTCTTGGGCAGCTTGCGCACGACCCACAGCCCAACGATCCAATGCCACCATGTTTTCTGGTGCTACCAAATCCGTTTTAGGGTTGAAGCCGTTTAGGTTCGCAAGGAAGAAACGTGCTGTGTTACGAATACGACGGTATGCATCTGCAGAACGCTTTAGGATTTCATCCGAAACCGCTACTTCATTGGTGTAATCCGTAGAAGCCACCCATAAACGTAGAATATCAGCACCTAACTTGTTGGTTACGTCTTTTGGTGCCACAACGTTGCCGACTGATTTTGACATCTTACGGCCTTGACCATCCACTACGAAGCCATGTGTTAACACTTGCTTGTACGGGGCTTTGTCTTTCATTGCGACAGAAGAAATCAATGATGATTGGAACCAACCACGGTGTTGATCTGAACCTTCTAGGTATAGATCAGCGCTGTGACCATGGAACTCTTCACGTGCATCAACCACTGAGTAGTGAGTCACACCTGAATCGAACCAAACGTCCAAAGTATCCAATACTTTTTCGTATTTCTCTGCATCATCCGCAGACATAACGTCAGTAAGATCCAAATCCCACCATGCTTGAATGCCTTTTTGCTCAACCAGTTTGGCCACTTTTTCAATCAAAGCAAGGCTTTCTGGGTGCAATTCTTGTGTTTCTTTGTGAACGAACAGAGCAATTGGTACACCCCAAGTACGTTGACGAGAGATACACCATTCTGGACGACCTTGGATCATGCCTTCGATACGGCTTTGACCCCATTCAGGCATCCACTGAACGTTCTTGATTTCTTCCAATGCTTTTGCACGCAAGCCCGCTTGATCCATTGAAATGAACCACTGTGGCGTTGCACGGAAAATAATTGGAGTCTTATGACGCCAGCAATGTGGGTAGCTGTGTGTGATTTTTGATGCGTTCAATAATGAACCATGCTCACGAATCACTTCAACAACCGCTTCGTTTGCTTTTAATACGTGTTGACCTGCAAACAGCTCAGTATCAGGTAAGTAAACACCGTTGCTACCCACTGGGTTTGCGATCTCAAGGTTGTATTTTTGACCAACCACGAAGTCTTCTTGGCCGTGGCCTGGTGCAGTATGCACACAACCCGTACCCGATTCTGTCGTTACGTGATCGCCTAAAATCACAGGTACATCAAAGCTGTAAAACGGGTGGTTAAAGCGTACTAGCTCTAATTCTTCACCTTTACAGAAGCCAAGAATTTCAAACTCATCAAAACCTGCACGAGTCATCACATCTTTTGCCAACTCAGCCGCTACGATCAAACGTTGAGGTTGAGGATGTGCTTCCGTTGCTGGAGTTTGTACTAATGCGTATTCAAGATCCGCACTGACGGCTACGGCACGGTTAGCAGGCATAGTCCAAGGGGTCGTTGTCCAAATAACAATAGACACATCGCCTTGACCTTGATCAGCCACACAGCCAAATTTCGCCAATACTGCAGCTTCATCAACGGCTTTAAATTTCACGTCAATAGACAAAGACACTTTGTCTTGGTATTCCACTTCCGCTTCTGCCAATGCAGAGCCACAATCTGTACACCAGTGAACAGGCTTGAAGCCTTTCAATAAATGGCCTTTATCGGCAATTTTTCCTAATGCACGGATAATGTTTGCTTCAGTCCCGAAATCCATTGTGCGGTAAGGTTTGTCCCACTCGCCCAATACACCCAAACGGATGAAGCTTTCTTTCTGACCGTTTACTTGACCTGTCGCGTATTCACGACATTTTTCACGGAATTCCGCAGCCGTTACTTTCTGACCCGGTTTGCCAACTTTTTTCTCAACCATCAATTCGATTGGCAGACCGTGACAATCCCAACCCGGGATATAAGGCGCATCAAAACCAGAAAGAGTCTTTGACTTAATAATAATGTCTTTAAGAATCTTGTTTAACGCGTGACCAATGTGAATATCACCGTTGGCATAAGGAGGGCCATCGTGCAGAACAAAGGATTTTTTACCCTTTTTGGCTTTGCGAATCTCTCCGTAAAGATCTTCGTCGTACCAACGCTGTAACATGGCAGGCTCACGTTGAGCCAAGTTGCCGCGCATTGGAAAACCTGTTTCAGGCAAGTTCAGGGTATCTTTATAGTCGCTCATTGATTTTCGATTCCGTTACTTGGGCGAAATTGGACATTGTTGTGCTCAAGCAACCATTGATGGGCCGTTTGAGCATCACGCTCGATTTGCGCTTTTAACGCGCCAAATGATTCAAATTTTATTTCGTTGCGCAGTTTATGGCGCAACACGACCTCAACATAACGTCCGTAGATATCGGCGTTAAAGTCAAACAGATGTACTTCTAATTGTGCACGAGTGCCATTCACCGTTGGACGACGGCCAATATTTGCCACCCCCAACAGAGGTTGCTCACTCAATTCCAGCACTTCAACCGCATACACACCAGAAACCGCCGCAATCGGACGATGTAAGGGAATGTTTGCCGTTGGAAATCCAATCGTTCGTCCTAATTTACGGCCATGGGAAACCCGGCCACAAATGCTATAAGGACGTCCTAATAATTCTGCCGCAAGGCTCAGATCGTCATGAGACAATGCTTCACGAATGGCGGTACTGCTGACTCGTTGTGCTTGTACACAAAAACTTTGTGTACTGACGACTTCAAAGCCCCATCGCTTTCCCGACTCAACCAAAAACGCAAAATCGCCGCTTCGGTTCAAGCCAAATCGGAAATCGTCACCTACCACCAAAAATTTAACACCCAATTGCTCAACCAACAAACAGCGAACGAATTCTTCTGCCGATAATTGCGCAAAATGGGCATTAAACGTAACACATAACAGCCGATCAAGACCAACACGCTTTAGCTGTTGGTATTTTTCTCGAAATCGCGTTAAACGCGCCGGCGCTTTCTCACCCGCAAACAATTCTAATGGCTGTGGCTCAAACGTCATTACCATTGATGGCAATTTCAATTCCTGAGCCTTTGCAATTACTTGACGTAACACAGCCTGATGCCCTAGATGGACACCATCAAAATTACCAATGGTTAACACGCAACCATGATGTTTTGGTGCAATATTTTGTCTGCCTCGAATAAATTCCATGCGCTTTATGTGTCTTTGCAATCTGAAAAACTGACCGATTATATACTAGTCATCGTCAGCAATCAGCTATCTGTACGAAGATGACGAGGACGAATGCCCAAAATCAACGCCGTAATTACGTAGACGCCTGCTCCTAAAATAATTAATCCAATCAACCATAAACCACGGTGGGCAGATGAATGCGCTAACCACACAGATAAATTGGGCATTGCAAACCACAAAGCCGCAATCATCGCTAATCCAGCAATGACCAAACGTAAAACAAAGAAAAGAGTTGTTTTACTCACCTTGTAGACATTGCCTTTATGTAAGCCACTATAAAGTAATCCAGCATTCAAAAACGCAGACATGGCGGTTGCAATTGCTAATCCCACATAACCAAAAAACGGCGCTAACATCGCGTTAAACGCCATATTACTTACCATGGCAATGATGCCGTAGCGAACCGGTGTTTTGGTATCTTGACGTGCGTAATAACCCGGAGCTAAAACTTTAATCAACATAAAGCTCAATAAACCAGCGGATAACGCCCATAAAGACATTGCCGATTGATGAACGTCATACAGATTAAACTCACCACGCATGAACAACACCATTAACATGGGTTTTGCTAACATGATCAATCCAATCGTCGCTGGAATGCCCAATAACAAGATCATACGAATGCCCCAATCCATCGTTTCAGAGAATTGATTCGATGATTTATCCACGTGCTTACGGGATAAAGCAGGCAAGATTACCGTACCAATGGCAATACCAAATAACCCTAATGGGAATTCTAATAAACGATCAGAGTAATACAACCAGCTGATTGAACCTGTCATTAAAAAGCTGGCAATCAGCGTATCAAACAATAAGTTAATTTGACTGACAGACACACCAAATAAAGCTGGCAGCATCAATTTACGAATGCGTGTCACGCCCGGATCATTCCATCCCCACTGTGGTTTAACCAACAAACCCGCTCGCTTTAAAAAGGGCAATTGGAATAAAAATTGAATCAAACCACCTAAAAAGATGCCACAGGCTAATCCAACTTCGGGTTGATGCAAGTGTGGTGCGATCCAAATAGCACACGCAATGACTGCGACATTTAAAAACACTGGCGTAAAGGAAGAAACCGCAAATTTACCCAATGTGTTTAAAATAGCACCAGACATCGCCACAAAAGTCACGAACCACAAATAAGGAAAAGTGATTTTTAATAAAAAACTCGCTAACACAAATTTGTGTGCTTCTGGACCACCATGCAGCCAATCCCAAAACCAACCAAAGCCAAATATGGCCGTCACGACACCAGAGCCTAGAACACCACAAATGGTCACAACAGTAACAATTGCACCTAACGTACCTACGGCTTTTGCAATAAATTCACGGGTTTTATCAATATCGCCATTCGACTGATATTCAGTTAAAACAGGGACAAACGCTTGTGAAAATGCCCCTTCCGCAAATAGGCGGCGTAAGAAGTTAGGGATTTTATTGGCGAAGAAATACACATCCGCCGCCGCTCCCGCACCCATCAAATGCGCAACCACTACATCTCGTACTAATCCTAGTACACGAGAAACCAGTGTCATCGCGCTGACAACGAGGCCAGAACGTAAAAGACGCTTACTCACAAAAAAAACCTCATAAACTGAACCCAAAAAGGTGACTTTCGAATTCAAATGCTGGTAGAATCTGCCGCCATATTAACCGTGTTCATCCGCAAGTGCCAACTTGATTGGTTAGGCGGTTATTTGCACAAATCATTTGACATTATCCGGTTTTAAGGGCATAGTCCTTCGCCTTAAAATGTCACCAAACCAAGAATTTTGGGAGTAACACCCTTGGCAAATATCAAATCAGCTAAGAAACGTGCGCTCACTTCTGAAAAACGTCGCCAGCACAACGCTAGCCGTCGTTCGATGATGCGTACTTTCTTCAAGAAAGTTATCGCTGCAATTGAAGCTGGCGATAAAGCAGCTGCTGTTAAAGCGTTTTCAGACATGCAACCTGTTATGGATCGTATGGCTACTAAAGGCCTGATTCACAAAAACAAAGCAGCACGTCATAAAGCACGTCTAGCGGCTAAAATCAAAGCTCTTTAATAGAACTTTGTAAGTCGTAATAAAAAAACCGGCTTCTGCCGGTTTTTTTGTATCTGAGCATTCTACTCTGCTATTTATTTATCCTAGGCCTTTTACATAATCCTTGTGATTACTCACTAAATAGCTCGGAAAAATCCCCTTCACAAATTCGTTTTACAGCGGGATGCATGATCATTCGCTCAGCAAAAATCATGTAATATTCTTCTTTCAACTCATCCAACCGCTTTAATTCAGTAACACCTTCAATAATCAATGCTTCTTTTGCATAGCTCGACGGCGCAACAAAAATAACATTGGGGTACGAACTGAACGCTTTCATTAACGCAGTGTCATCGAATTCACCAAAAATATTCGGGGTAATCCCCTGCTGATCGAACCATTGATGCAATTTTCGTCCCATGGCTGTTTTTCTGCTGGGCACTAATACTTTATTTTTTTCTAAGCATTCAGGAAATTTCATCTGTCCGTCGGTATTCTGACAAAAAAAACTCATGCTGATCTCACCGAGCTTTTTACTGTATAAACCAATATTTTGCGTAGAGTCCACAGGACAATCAGATAAAATCATATCCAGTTTATGCTTGGCTAACTTCGTTAATAACAGCTCATGAATCGACTCATAACAGCGTAGGTGAATCCGTTCATCATCAGGCACCCCTGCTACTAAGATATTACTCACTAAACGCTTAGAGAGCACATCAGCCACACCTATCTCAAATAATTGATTGGTATTTTGAGTATAATTAATGATATCGAGCATTTCATAACTTAAATCAAACATCTTATCCGCGTATTTAAAGACTAACTGTCCCAACTCTGTTGGCTCTATTTTTCGACCAACCCGCTTAGTCAAACGCCCTTTAAAATGTTCTTCTAGCGCACGAATCTGACCTGTTACCGTTTGTGGTGTCAAAAATAGCGCTTCGGCAGCCTTTGTAACGGTGCCTTGTTTGCATACCATCCAAAAATAATACAGATGGTTATAGTTCAGATGTGACACAATTTCACCTCATAAAAAAAGCCCTAACTCTTTGGTAAATTAGGGCTTTAATTCGTTTTTAGTTTAATTTATTCGAAAATAAATCTTTCTTAGCTTTCTTCAGCAACATTTGATTCAATGCCCGCTTTTTTCGGTAATACTCGACTTAATAAACAGTAACCAACAACCGCAGCGACCGTAGAGCCAATCAAGATACCAAGGCGAGAATACGTTGAGAAATACGCCATTTGCTCAGGTGTCAGCCCAATAAATGCTAGGGATGAAATGAAGATCGACATCGTAAAGCCGATACCACACAACACTGATACTGCAAAAATATGCTTAAAGTTAATACCGTCAGGCAATTTAGCCCAACCTGCTTTCACCGCAATGATACAAGCAGTAAAGATACCAAGTGGCTTACCAATAAACAGACCCAGCGCAATACCCATTGGCAACATGTCCGTTAGACCCGATGCCGATACACCTTCTAATGAGATACCTGCGTTGGCAAAAGCAAACAAAGGCAGAATTAAGTAGGCAACCCAAGGGTGTAACGCGTGCTCAAGATGCTTCAGTGGTGAGTGTTTATCACTGCGTCCGTCTTTACCATTCAGAGGAATTGCAAAACCTAACACTACACCCGCTAACGTAGCGTGAATACCCGATTGCAATACGCTGAACCACAAAATTAGACCAACAACAATGTAGGGTAATAATTTCGTTACTTTCATTTTGTTCATGATGAACAATAGCGCGGTTGAACCAAATGCGACAGCGAGAGCCAATGTTGATAAATCGCTGCTGTAAAACAACGCAATGATAACAATCACACCCAAATCATCAATGATCGCAAGTGCCAATAAGAAGACTTTCAAACTAGTTGGTACACGACTACCGAGTAACGCCATGACACCCAAGGCAAAGGCGATGTCGGTAGCTGCAGGAATTGCCCAGCCATTAACCGCCACAGGATCACTGTGATTAAAGAAGGTGTAAACCAAAGCTGGCGCTAACATGCCGCCCACTGCAGCAATCGCAGGGAAAATCGCTTTTTCTTTCGTGTTCAACGCGCCTTCAATCAGCTCTCGTTTTACTTCTAGACCGATCAATAGGAAGAAAATCGCCATCAAACCATCGTTAATCCAATGTGATACCGATAAACCAGCGATGTATGTGTGCAGTGCTGTTGTGTATGTCGCTCCCAATGGGGAGTTCGCTACCATCATCGCAATGGCGGCTGCAATGATCAAAATGATGCCACCAGCGGACTCTAATTGTAAAAATTTACGAATAGCATTCGTCATTAACCGCCACTCCTATGCAAAAAATCTAAATAAATACAGATAATACCCAGAGTGTATGCTCTGCGATTACCCATTGAGAAATCGTTTGTTTGGATAAAAATACTCGGAAAAACCGAACAATTGAACTCTTTAGAAAGATATAACCTAAATATTCGTCATTCTACATCCCGCGCATCATACTGCTATTTTATAAAAAAACCGATAGTAATTAAGTTATTACCAATAATAATCATTATTTAATGATAAAGAGTATTCAGCCAACAAATAGATAAAATGAAATTTTAAATAGTGTTTTATTTTATATTCACTTTATTTGAAGCATAAATTTATTTAATTTTTTATCGTCAATTTTTTGAACAAGACAAAAACTGTCATATTTCTGAAATATAACATCCCTAATATGACATCAAATCTTAAAGAAAATGACATCTAAAAGACATTTGAATGTCACGGAGATATGTTTATGACAACCCATTCCACTACAACTGTTGCTGATCAAAGCAATTCAAAGCGCATACTACGCTGGGTCAACCTTATTGTTATGTTGTACCTATTGTTAGTTGCTGTTTCTATGATCAGCAGTGGCTTTAAATGGTCTGTTGGTGAAGAAGCACAAACCCTATTTGAATTTGCTTCTCATCCTGTTGCCGGTTTAATGATCGGTTTGGTTGCCACTGCTCTAATTCAATCCTCTAGTACGGTTACTTCGATCATTGTGGGCTTGGTTGCTGGCGGATTATCCGTTGAAACTGCCATTCCTATGGTCATGGGTGCCAATATCGGTACCACATTAACCAATACTTTGGTGAGTTTGGGTCACGTTCGCTGTAAAGAAGAGTTCCGCCGCGCCTTTGCAAGTGCCACGGTTCATGACTTCTTCAATTTACTGGCGGTTGCTATCTTCTTACCACTAGAGATGATGTTCGGTATCTTAGATAAATTATCAAGCTGGTTAGTCTCTCCAATGCTAAGTGCGGGTGACATGAGCATGAAAGGCATGGACTTCATGAGCCCAATCACAAAACCTGCCGTAGCTTTGGTAAAAGCGCCATTGGAAGTCTTTGGTCAAATGGGCGGTATTGCACTTATCTTCATCGGTATCGCTCTAATATTTGCAGCAATCACTGCGATGGGAAAATTAATGCGTAGCCTTATGGTTGGTCGTGCAAAAGACATTCTGCAAAATGCTATTGGGCGTGGTCCACTGTATGGCATTGCCTCTGGTACTGCGGTAACAATCTTAGTTCAATCATCTTCAACGACCACCAGCTTAATGGTGCCATTGGTTGGAACTGGTGTCCTAAAAGTACGTGAAGTGTACCCATTCACACTGGGCGCAAACATCGGTACTTGTATTACCGCATTATTAGCAGCCACTGCTGTCTCTGGTGACTTCGCGGTGTTCGCTCTACAGATTGCATTGGTGCACTTATGTTTCAACGTATTGGCAACGGTTCTTATCTACGGCATTCCATTCTTACGTGAGATTCCACTGACTTGTGCAAACAAATTGGGTGATTTAGCGGCTAAGAATAAGCTGGCAATCCTAGGGTACATTGGTCTGGTGTTCGTTGCGATTCCAAGTACTATTCTTGCCATCACAGCCTAAGCTAAAAACGACATAAAAAAAGCCCGCAAACTGCGGGCTTTTTTGTTTTAATTTCATAATCTTTAAACAGAAAATGGATATTGAATCGGATCGTGATGTTGATAACCTTCCACTTTGAAATCATCGGTTGTCACCCAAGTTTCAATGTCTTCAAGCGTTTTTATTTCAGGATTAATCCAAAAAGTAGGCAGTGGTAATGGCTCACGCTTAAGTTGTACATCACGCATCAAGGCCAATTGATCCTCATAGATGTGTGCATTGACTAACTTGTGATACACCTTCCCCGCTTGATGTCCTGTAATTTGAGCCATAAGAGCCAAAAAGACATAACATTGTACTTGATTAAAATTGATTCCAAGCGGTAGATCAGCCGAGCGCTGAGTACTGTTTAGATATAACTTTCCACCTAATAAAGAAAAGTGATGAGAGTGCATACAAGGACGCAAACAGCCCATTTCAAACTCACCTGGATTATAGAACGTGATAATTTCACCACGATCATCCACACCACGTTTTAAATCTTCATAAATCTTTTTAAGCTGATCTAAATTTGTTCCATCAGGCTTTGCCCAACGACGACCTTGAACCCCATAAACGCGGCCCATATCATCTTCACCTTTACGATGAGGATTCTGTTGCCATGCTTCATTGTCATTCGCATTAGCATTCCACGTATTGCAACCAATGGCCCGAAATTGAGCCGCAGAATCATAACCGCGCAAATACCCTAATAATTCAGCAATAGCCGCTTTCCAAAAACTTTTACGAGTCGTAATTAACGGGAATTGATTGTTTTCTACATCGTACTCTAAATCAGCATTAATTACGGTCAAACAACGCTTACCTGTGCGCTCGTTAACCACCCACTCACCGTCATTGACAATGCGCTGGCATAAATCTAAATATTGCTTCATATCTTCTCTCGCTCATGATTATAGAGTGATAAGAAAAAAGCAGCCTAAGCTGCTTTTTTTCTTATGGATGTGCCTGACATTTTACGCCATTTTTTGTTTGGATCCGGATTTATATGCCCAAATTAAAATGCCTAGACCGATCAAAATCATAGGAAAAGACAAAATTTGTCCCATGCTGATCATGCCATCAAACAACCCTAATTGCGGATCCGGCTGACGGAAGAATTCGACAAAAAAGCGGAAACAACCATAGCAAAGTAAAAATAAGCCCGATACCGCGCCTGCCGGACGAGATTTACGAATAAAGACGTTCAAAATAATGAACAATAAAACGCCTTCTAATAAGAACTCATAAATTTGCGAAGGGTGGCGTGGAATTGGCCCACCACTTGGGAAAATCATCGCCCATGGTACATCCGTTGGACGTCCCCATAACTCACCGTTAATGAAGTTACCCAAACGGCCCGCACCCAAGCCAAATGGCACTAATGGCGCAATAAAATCAGCAATAGAGAAGAAGGTTCGATTATGTTTGTGCCCATACCACAACATTGCGGTGATTACGCCCAGCAAGCCGCCATGGAAAGACATTCCCCCCGTCCACACCTCAAAGAGATACAAAGGATTTGCCACAAATAAATCAAAGTTATAGAACAATACGTAGCCGACACGTCCGCCAATCACTACACCTAAAAAGCCTGCGAATAATAAGTCGCTGACTTGGTCGCGTGTCCAGATACCTTTCGATTGATCAGCTCGACGATTGGCTAACCACATCGCAAACATAAAACCAATCAAATACATCACGCCATACCAGCGTACTGCTAATGGTCCAAGGTGAACAATGACGGGATCAATGTTTGGAAAAATCAAATAACCGTGACTCATTCAATACATTCTCTTTTATAGTAAAAACAATCAATAACACAATGTCGATTGTGTCATCCTACTAACACTTAACCCAAAAACATTTTTGCACTGACCAATAATAAAAAGACAGCAAAAATTTTCTTTAATGTGGGAGTCGGTAAATTGGTCGCTAGTTTTGCACCAAAACGGGTGGTAAAAATGGACGTAGAAACAATACCAATCAAAGCGGGTAAATAAATATAACCAATGCTCCATTGTGGCAAGTTTTGAGCTGTTGTCCCCGTTAAAATAAAACCAATCATGCCAAACAAGCCAATTAAAACACCACAAACCGATGCCGTTCCAATGGCTCGACGCATCTCAACACCACACCAACTGAGAAAGGTCACCGTTAAGGAACCACCAGCAATGCCAGCTAAGCTTGCAATTAATCCAATCACACCACCACTAAAGAAGCAGATGGTCGGTTTTGGCAATTGACGATTCGTTGCCACCACTTTAATCGACAACAACATTTGCAATGCCAATAACAAGACAATTCCTGCAAAAATTTTAGGTAATAAACTGATTGGCACCCACTCAGCAACCATACTCCCGCCTAATGCACCTAAAATAATGCCAGGAGCTAAAGGCTTGATGATCGAAAAATCAACATTACCTAATTTCATATGGTTGATTGAAGAAGAGCTGGCTGTTAATACAATAGTGGTTAACGAGGTCGCTAATGCAATGTGCATGACCAAATCAGGTGCAATTCCTGCGTGAGGCAATAACCAAGATAAAGCAGGGACAACCACTAATCCCCCACCAATTCCCAACAAACCCGCTAATGTGCCGACAATACAACCCAATATTACACACATGCCAAACAACCACAGGGCATTCTCTACCATAGCTCGCTTCTTCTGTTATTTTCCGGCTCGGATAAAACCACCCAAACCGCGATCTTCAATAAATTCAGTCATAATACGGCGCACATCATCGGCTAATGGTAGCGACAATGCAACTTGTGCTAATGCTTCCATTTCATCAATGGCTACGTGACGTAAAATGTATTTAATTTTGGGTATATTGCACAAATTCATACTCAATGTGCGATAACCCAAACCCACCAATAAAATAGCTCCCATAGGATCGCCGGCTAATTCGCCACAAATACTGATTGGAATACGCAATTTTTGGCAGTCTACCTGAATGTGTCTTAACGCATGCAAAACGGCGGGGTGAAATGCATCATAAACACCAGCCACTCGTGCATTATTTCGATCAACAGCCAATAAATATTGCGTTAAGTCATTACTGCCGACAGAAACAAAATCGACCTTATTTTGCAAATGCGATAATTGATACAACATGGATGGCACTTCAATCATGATACCTAAGCGAGGACGAGTCAGTGTATGTCCTTGTTGTAAGGCATATTGTGATATTTCTTGATACGCTCGATCAATCAAGTGTTTTGCTTCAACAAACTCGCTGATATTCGAGATCATTGGTAATAAAATATCCAAATTATTTAAACCAATACTGGCTTTCAACATGGACCGAATTTGAATAAGAAAAATCTCAGGATGATCTAATGTAAATCGAATACCTCGCCATCCTAAAAATGGATTATCTTCTTCAATCCGAAAATAAGGTAAGGGTTTATCACCACCAATATCCAAGGTTCTCATGATCACACGTTTATCTTTATACGCTGATAGCACTTCTCGATATTGAATAATTTGTTCATCTTCGGATGGAAAACTGCTGTGCAATAAAAAAGGCACTTCGGTTCGATACAGTCCAATACCATCAATTCCTTGATGAGATAATAATTGGCTGTCGATGTTTAACCCTGCATTAACATGTACTTCAATGCGTTGATGATCTTCGGTATAGGTAATACGTGTGATGTCATCAGAGACAATTTTGGTGAGTTCATATTCTTCTTGTAATAAGCGTTGATATTCTTTCTTTACATGGCGATTGGGGCTCAAAATAATATCGCCTCGATACCCATCCACTATCACCCATTGGTCTTGAATTTTTTCCGGAGTAAAATCCACCCCCATTACAGCTGGTATTCCTAATGCACGCGATAAAATAGCCGCATGAGAGTTTGCCGCTCCTTCTTGAGCGACAACCGCGCTCAATTGCGATCGCGGAATGCTAGCAATCATCGCCGTTGTTAATTCTCTTACGAATAAAACTCGCGGTTGATCCCACTGACAAATCGCTTTTTCGCTGTGCTGCAAAAAATACAATAAGCGCTGTCCAAGCTCTCGAATATCATGGGATCGCGCTTTCAAATACAAATCTGCCATTTGAGAAAAGCGTAAAGCGTAAGATTCAATGACCTGACGAACTGCCCATTCAGCCATATGCTGGGCATGAATTTTGGATAATAAATCTTGCCGTAACATAGGATCATTCAGCAAGTGGCTGAATAAATCAAAAATGGCTAACGTTTCTTTGGTGAGATCAGGATCAAAACGTGTTCGTACACGACGAAATTCATTATTTGCCGCATCAATGGCATTCAACAACCGTGATTCTTCTTGCGTACAATCCAAACAAGATGCGGGTAAGACCGTGTCCAAGCAAGGCTGTTCGTCATCCCACCATGCTTTTGCTATCGCAATACCGGAAGAGGCCGGAACCCCTGTAAAATGCATCCCTTGCTGATGTTCTATCCACATGCCTTGTGCTTTAGAATGCGCAAGTGTGGCACCAAGCTGAGCTGAAAGCGTAACAAGAAAAGATTCTTCGATTTCCGTGAATTCTCGTCGCTCTCGTTGCTGAATAACCAGAACGCCTAACAACTGGCGTTGATGAATGATGGGCGTGCCCAAAAAAGAACAAAACGCTTGCTCGCCTAATTCGGGTAATATTTTAAATTTTGGATGTAAATGAGCATCGGCGACGTTGATAGGCTCACAACGAACCCCCACCTGCCCAACTAAGCCTTCATCAAACCTCAACACAATCCTATGTTGAGGTTTAAGTAATCCTTTTGTTGCCATTAATACGTATTGCTGCCGCACGGGATCCGCAATGTACACTGAACAACACTCGACGTTCATCACTGTACATGTACTGCTAACCAGCTGATCCATGGCTTCAATCAAATTGTGTGTATTGGCAACTTTTTCAACAATATCCCTAAGTTGTGTCAGCATACCTTGCCTTGTTTCCTCATCCATGAAGAAGGATAGTTACCCTATCCGTTTAATTTTTCGTTTCCCCTTGACTCGTTCTCTTCGTTCTTTAAATGGCATCGCAACGGCAGAAAACTCTTTTAATGCGCGTCGATAGACATCTCGTTTAAACGACACAACTTGTCGTACTGGATACCAATAACTTACCCAGCGCCAACCATCAAATTCGGGAATGGCTCCCCGCTTCATGTTTACCTTGGACTCATCACATTCCAAGCTCAGCAAAAACCATTTTTGTTTTTGCCCAATACAAACAGGTTTTGAATCCCACCGCACAAGACGTTTCGGTAATTTATAACGCAGCCAATGACGACTGGATGCAATAATTCGTACGTCTTTTTTGGTTAATCCTACTTCTTCGTACAACTCTCGATACAAGGCTTGTTCCGGTGTTTCACCTTCATCAATTCCGCCTTGAGGAAATTGCCACGAATGTTGTCCGTATCGTCGAGCCCAGAAGACTTGTCCTTGGCTATTACAGATAACAATCCCAACATTAGGACGGTATCCATCGCCATCAATCACTGGACGACCTCAATCATTAAATTATATTGGATCTGATTCTCCACAAATACGACCTAAGGGTAAACAAGGATTCTTCTTAATCTCTATTTTTCTTATGTAATCTCAGGTTGATAAGGCTTTTTAAGTACAAAAGTCACAGAATACTCAAAATATTAACCAAAAATTTGATGGATTAGCCTCATACCTTGGTAGCAGGTTTTCCTTTTCTCTTTTCTGTCACTTTAAAAAACGAAATATTCGACGATTTTTGATAAAATATTCGGAACCTTTCTTTCAATTACTGATGCAATGTCCCCTTTGGCCCCCACTTCTGAACAAGAATTATTAATCCGAGCACGCTTATTAGCTGGCCAATCTCTTGGTGAACTCGCTGCACAAGCAAGTCGTACCGTACCTCAAGATCTTAAGCGAGATAAAGGCTGGGTTGGGCAACTGATTGAGTGGCATTTAGGAGCAAGCGCTGGCAGTAAACCCGTGCCTGATTTTGAACATTTGGGTATTGAATTAAAAACCATTCCGATCAGCCACCAAGGAACACCTTTAGAAAGCACCTTTGTGTGTGTTGCTCCCTTAATTGGTTTACATGGACTTCAATGGCAACAGAGTCATATTTGCCACAAATTAAAAAAGGTTTTATGGGTTCCCGTTGAAGGCGAACGTGATATCCCTCTAGCCGAGCGGTGTATTGGTAATCCGCTACTCTGGACTCCCTCTGAAATAGAAGAACAACAACTCCGTCATGACTGGGAAGAGTTAATGGATCTGATCGTATTGGGTCATATTGAACAGATCACAGCTCGCTATGGTGAAGTCTTACAACTCAGACCAAAAGGGATGAATGGCCAAGCATTAACAGATGCCTATGGTCCAAATGGTAGTCGTATTCGAACACGCCCAAGAGGTTTTTATCTGAAAAAGCATTTCACTCAAGCTTTATTGAATGCTTATTTTCAAACTAACTAGCCAGATTGAAAATAACAAACATCATTGATAGACAAATAACGGCATTGTTTTCATATCAAAATTTTCGCTATAGCCAAGCCATAAAAAAAGCCACTCAAAAGAGTGACTTCAGCATTTTAGAAACAAAATCGAAATTAATCGTTGTTCACTGGACGCAATGCAGGGAATAGGATTACGTCACGGATTGTGTGACTGTTCGTGAATAACATCACTAAACGGTCGATACCGATACCTTGACCCGCTGTTGGTGGCAAGCCGTGCTCTAGTGCTGTGATGTAATCAGCATCGTAGAACATAGCTTCGTCATCACCTGCGTCTTTCGCATCAACTTGTGCTTTGAAGCGTTGATCTTGGTCTTCTGCGTCATTCAACTCAGAGAAACCATTCGCCACTTCACGACCACCGATGAAGAATTCAAAACGGTCCGTGATGAAATCGTTATCATCGCTGCGACGTGCCAATGGAGAGATATCCGCTGGGTATTCAGTGATGAAGGTTGGTTGCATCAACTTAGATTCAGCCGTTTCACCAAAGATTTCTTCTAGTAGCTGACCACAAGTCCAGAATTTCTCAACGTAGATACCAAGACCACGTGCGATGTCTGCCATGTGCTCACGATCTTTCACTTCATTGTAAGTCAATGCTTGAATAGCAACATTGTCTGGATTGTAGTGTTTGATTGCATTCAGCATGCTCATGCGAGTGTAAGGACCTGCGAAATCAACAGTATGCTCACCGTACGGCAATTGTGGTGAACCACAAAGATCCGTCGCAATCGAACTTAGCATTTCTTCGGTTAAATCCATCAAATCATGGTAATCCGCGTACGCCATGTAGAATTCCATCATGGTGAACTCAGGATTGTGACGAGGAGATAAACCTTCGTTACGGAAGTTACGGTTAATTTCGAATACACGCTCAAAACCACCCACAACCAAACGCTTCAAGTAAAGCTCTGGTGCAATACGTAGGTACATAGGCATGTCTAACGCATTGTGGTGAGTGATGAATGGACGAGCTGACGCGCCACCAGGGATGCTGTGCATCATTGGGGTTTCAACTTCCATGAAACCTTTTGTAATCATGAACTGACGAATCGCCGCAACCACTTTAGAACGCATCACCATGGTATTACGAGAGGTTTCGTTCACGATCAAATCAACGTAACGTTGACGGTAACGCATTTCTTGGTCAGCTAAGCCATGGAATTTTTCAGGCAATGGACGAAGTGCTTTTGTTAGCAACTCGTATTGATCCATGTTTACGTAAAGATCGCCTTGATTTGACTTATGAAGCGCACCTTTAACACCGATGATGTCACCGATGTCTAGACCAGCGTATTGATCTTTCAGTGCTTGCTGTACTTCTTTTGATGCGTACGCTTGAATACGACCAGATACGTCTTGAATAGCAAGGAATGGACCACGTTTCGCCATTACACGACCCGCGATAGCAACAACAATGTTGTCAGCTTCCAATTCTTCTTTGCTTTTCTCACCAAATTTGGCGTTCAGATCAGCGGCTAGGCTGTCACGACGGAAATCATTTGGGTGACCATTTGCTTTACCATTCTTGCGAATTAACTCAAGTTTTGCACGGCGTTCAGCAATCAGTTTGTTTTCATCTTGTAGTTGTTCAGTCATGGGTTACCCCTAATAATTTGACCTGAAAGCGGTTAGAGACCGGATTTTAGGCTTGCTTCAATAAAACGATCTAAATCGCCGTCGAGTACTGCTTGAGTGTTTCGATTTTCCACTCCAGTACGTAAATCTTTAATGCGTGAATCGTCCAATACGTAAGAACGAATTTGGCTGCCCCAACCGATGTCTGATTTGGCATCTTCGCTGGCTTGTTTCACGGCATTTTGTTCGTGCATTGCCAATTCGAACAGTTTTGCTTTCAACTGTTTCATGGCTTGATCTTTGTTCTTATGCTGAGAACGATCGTTCTGACATTGCACCACAGTGTTAGTTGGCAAGTGCGTAATACGTACCGCGGATTCTGTGGTGTTTACGTGCTGACCGCCCGCACCAGATGCACGATATACATCAATACGTAATTCAGCAGGATTGATATCAATCGCGATGTTGTCGTCCACTTCTGGGTAAATAAACGCAGAAGCAAAAGACGTATGGCGACGGCCGCCTGAATCAAATGGCGATTTACGAACCAAACGGTGTACGCCAGTTTCTGTGCGTAACCAACCGAAGGCATATTCACCACTGACACGAATGGTGGCTGATTTTAAACCCGCAACATCGCCTGCAGAAACTTCAATCACTTCGGCTTTAAAGCCTTTGGCTTCCGCCCAACGTAGGTACATACGCAATAACATGGATGTCCAGTCTTGTGCTTCTGTACCACCGGAGCCAGCTTGTAAATCTAAGTAACAATCAGAGCTGTCATGATCGCCGGAGAACATACGACGAAACTCAAGTTTCGCCAATTTGACTTCCAATTCGTCCAATTCTGGACCAATTTCATCAAACGTTTCTTGATCGCTCTCTTCAACGGCAAGCTCTAACAGACCTTCCACGTCTTCAATACCTTGATCCATCAGATCAATGGTTTCGACTACGGCTTCAAGTGCCGCACGTTCTTTACCCAATGCTTGAGCGCGCTCAGGCTCACTCCAAACATCCGGTTGTTCTAATTCTGCATTGACTTCTTCAAGACGTTCTTTCTTGCTATCGTAGTCAAAGATACCCCCTAAGGATATTGGTGCGTTGCAGCAAATCCTCTAGGTGATTTTTTATCGGATTAATTTCAAACATGGTCACACTTTCTCGTCATTGGGGACGTAACCGCAAGATTCTATCGAATTGTCGCTAGAATATATAGGGCTGCATCAATGGTATCGTGGATTTTTATACTTAAAAATGTCACCGAATCCCCCGATTTTGTCAGCCATTTCATTCAAAATTGATTGATAACCAATCATTATTACGAGATTTTTTCGAACTGAATCTCATATATGTCTGTTTTGGTATATCACTTCGCAACTAAATGCTCAACCAACAATTGTAGGTTACGTTGACCACGATATTCATTTATATCCAAACGATATACCAATTGAACGATTTGAACGGATGAATCGGGCCATTGACGTAAATCAACATTAAATGCAATCGCATCGATAACACCGCCGCCATTAATCGGTTCAACCCACATTTTTAAATGCTTTTCCGCCACCAGCTTTTGACGCAATAAACGAAATTCGCCGTCAAATGATGGTTCTGGAAATTGTTGCCCCCACGGACCCGCCGATCTCAATAACTCAGCGGTTTCTAACGAAAAAGATTCGCTTAACAATTCACCATCAGTGAGTAATAACCCAGTTAATGCATCTTCATCCAACTCGTTGCGTACTGCAAGGTCAAAACACTGGCAAAACTCATCAAACTTAGCTTCCAGTATTGTTAGCCCTGCTGCCATCGCATGGCCACCAAAGGTTAAAATGAGACCAGGGTTTTGCGTATCAATGCGCTCTAAAACATCACGCATATGTAAACTAGGAATGGAACGGCATGATCCTTTGATCTTTCCTTCACCTGCGCTCGCAAACGCAATCACAGGGCGATGATAAAGATCTTTCATTCGAGAAGCTAAAATACCAATGACACCTTGATGCCAATCATGCTGAAATAACACCAAACCATAAGGCAATTCACTGGCTTTCAAGCTTAAGCGCTCGCAAATACTCAAAGCCTCTTCTTTCATGCCTTGCTCAATGCCTTTGCGACTTTGATTTAAACCGTCCAGCTCCACTGCCATTTGACGCGCAAGCGCTAAATCATCACATAATAATAATTCAACACCGTATGACATATCATCCAAGCGCCCAGCCGCATTAATTCTAGGACCCAAAGCAAACCCGAGATCCGTGCTTACGAGTGTCGTGCGATCACGGTTTGCCACCTCAATCAAAGCTTGAATGCCTGGACGACACTTACCAGCACGAATACGCAGTAAACCTTGATGAACAAGAATACGATTATTACCGTCCAATGCCACCACATCGGCAACCGTACCCAACGCGACCAAATCCAGTAATTCTGCCAAATTAGGCACTGGAATGGCTTTCGTATCAAACCAATCGGTTTCTCGTAAATGGGAGCGTAATGCCAACATGACATAAAAAATCACGCCCACACCACACAAAGATTTTGAGGGAAAATCGCACTCGGCTAAATTGGGATTTACCATCGCATCAGCGTCGGGCAAGCTATGTCCCGGTAAATGGTGATCGGTCACAACCACGGTAATACCCAATTCTTTGGCCGCTAACACCCCTTCAATCGAAGAAACACCGTTATCAACCGTGAGAATTAACTCGGCCCCTTTTGCTTTTGCTTGTGTCACTACATCAGGGCTTAATCCATAGCCATCTTCAAATCGATTGGGAACCAAATAATCCACATTGCTATGCCCAAGCGATCTTAACGCCAACACCGCTAATGCTGAACTTGTTGCTCCGTCCGCATCAAAATCACCGACGACAATAATTCGACGATTGTCTTTTAAAGCTTGAACCAGCGTTTCAATCGCTTGGGGCATTCCGTGTAAATCTTGATAGGTTAATAACCCTTTTAAGCCGCGCTCTAAATCCGCTTCAGAGTGAATACCGCGACTGGCATAAATGCGTTGTAATAACTCAGGGGTTTGGGACGAGAATCCAGAAGTATCCGCAAGGGGACGACGTTTAATTTCGATCATAAGGCGACTCTTTTTATTATTTGAAGGCCTTTTACATTGTAATGACTCATTAAATTAAGAACATAAAAAAAGCCCAATAATTGATATTAGGCTTTTTAAATCATGAAATAAAATTATTGAACACGATATTACGAGGCGTTAGCACGACTCTTAAGCAATTGTAATAACTGTGCTGGCGGCTGATAACCCGGAATCATCGTTCCATCCTGTAAGACAATAGCCGGTGTTCCACTAACTCCCATGGCTAAGCCTAACTCGTATTGTTGTAACACCATCTCTTTGTTCAGGGCTTTATCACCTGCACTGAATTGACCTTGTTTCGCTTCATTCATGGCAATGACACGTTGCTCTGCGCCCCAAATTGCGCTCATTTCAGCAAAATTCTTCGAGCGTTCGCCACCACGTGGGAAAGCTAAATAACGAACGGTAATCCCAGCGTCGTTATACCCTTTCATTTCATTATGCAATTTACGGCAATAGCCACAACTGGTATCAGTGAAAACAGTCACGACGTATTTTTCATCTTTGGCGGGATACACAATCATGTCTTTTGCCAGCGACGCTAATTTCACTTTGTTTAATGACGCCATTTTTTGCTCAGTTAAATTAACTGGCTCTGCCCCTGTATTTTTGAACAAATTGCCCAACAATAAATATTCACCGTCATCAGACACATAAATGATGCCACGCTCTGTCACCACTTCATTTAAGCCAGCGACTGGCGAAGCTGTAATGCTGGATGGTGTAATGCCCACCGCCGTCAATCGTTGTTTAATCGCTGTCTCATTCGGCTGTGCCATGGCAGAAAAAGTAGAAAGCGCTAACACAGAAGCCAATAAAGTCCGTCCAACAAGATGCATTTGGGTCAATCCTTCAACAAAAAGCAAAAAAAGCGAATTGGTCGCTAAAATCCAGCCATCAACTCAAAAGAATTATCGGCTAAATGCATAATTACCAAAAGTTCGCACAAGGAATAAGTCTGTTATATCAATAATGTGAATTATAACTCAGTTTAGTCACTAAGATCGTGGATGATGCGCTAAGTGCAAATCTTTTAAACGAGTCATCGCGACGTGCGTATAAATTTGTGTACTGGATAAATCAGTATGCCCCAATAACATTTGTACGACCCGTAAATCTGCCCCGTGATTTAATAAATGGGTAGCAAAAGCATGACGCATCACATGCGGTGATAAACAATCCACATTAATTTCAGCGAGTACGGCATAATGTTTAATTCGGTGCCAAAATGTTTGGCGTGTCATTTGACGAGCGCGACGGCTAGGAAAGACCACATCAGAACTAACGTCTCCAAGTAATTGGGGTCGCCCTATCGCTAAAAATTGTTCAATCCAATCGATCGCTTCTTCTCCCATTGGCACCAATCGTTCTTTATTGCCTTTCCCAACAATGCGAACCACACCTTGACGCAAGCTCAGATTCTCCATAGTTAAACTCACCAGCTCCGTGACACGTAATCCTGTGGCATACAGCAGTTCTAACATGGCTTTATCACGTAACTCGATGGGATCCTGACAGTTTGGCGCATCGAGTAATGCCGCCACTTGTAATTCCGTCAAATCTTTGGGTAAACGCTTCGGTAAACGAGGGCTGTGCAGTAAAGCACTCGGATCGTCTGATCGATTTTTCTCTCGATACAAATATTGAAATAATCGGCGCATCGCAGACAACATTCGAGCTTGCGAAGTTTGCTTATAATTTTGTTCCAATAGCCACCCTTGGTATGCAACCAAGTCAACGCCATCAATCGTCAGTAATGTTTTGGATTGTTCCACCAACCACCGCTGTAATTTATCTAAATCATGACGATAAGACGTTAGCGTATTTTCTGATAATCCTCGCTCTAACCAAATCGAATCCAAAAATTGCTCAATACGCTGTTCGTCTGTCATACGATTGCCTTTATTCCAAAAATTTTCCTGATATTACGGGAATTAAGAAGAAAAACAGATCCCTTTTCCTTGATGTTCTCTTTCCCAATTATCGCTACACTGGTACCTCATTGCACAAAACACCAACACCGCATAAGGGATCCAACATGAGCATGAAGATTGGGCTTTTTTATGGCTCGACCACTTGTTATACCGAAATGGCAGCAGAAAAAATTGAACACGCCATTGGTGGGGATTTAGTGACGCTAAATAACATCAAAGACACCCCATTATCTGATATTACCCACTACGACTTGCTGTTGTTTGGTATTTCAACGTGGGATTTTGGTGAATTACAAGAAGATTGGGAAAAGGCATGGCCTCAATTGGATGCCATTGATTGGCAAGATCGTGTTATTGCTCTTTATGGATTAGGAGACCAACAAGGTTACGGTGAATGGTATCTGGATGCGATGGGCATGCTGCACGATAAACTCGTGTCATTAGGTGCACATCCAATCGGTTATTGGCCAAACCAACATTATGAATTTGAAGCCTCCAAAGCCTTAACCGATGATGGTCAACACTTTGTTGGACTGGCATTAGACGAAGACAGTCAATACGAATTAAGTGATGCTCGTATTGAAGAATGGTGCGAACGTATTTTAATTGAATACAGCGATATTCTGACTGAATCGTATTCAGCTTAAAAAAAAGGGTTGCTCAGCAACCCTTTTTTTATCAACTTGTTTTAATGACAGAATTATACGATTTGATGATCCGTCACGATCTCTGCACATTCTGTATTTTTCTGCTGTTTTGGTGCTCGAAAGAAACATGTGATAACTAATGCCATCACGGTTGGCAATAACCACGCCATGCCCAATTGGAACAAAGGCAAGAAGTTAAATGCAGAAACATCAATACCCAATGTTTTCGCCGCATCGATCATACTGAAGATCAACGCAGTCAACAAAACAACACGGTAGGTCACCATAGGATTTGGCAGTAGCTTACGGATCAACGTAAGCACAACCAGAGCCACTGCAACTGGGTACAGAGCGTACAGCACAGGAACAGACAATGTAATTAACTGATTTAAACCCACGTTCGCCACAACGCCACACACCACCGCAAGCAGTACCGCCCAACGCTCGTAGCTCCATGAGGTTAAACTGCTAAAGTAATCAGAACACGCACTGATCAAGCCAATCGCCGTGGTCAAACACGCCAACATCACGATGACTGACAGAATCACTTGTCCACTCGTTCCAAATAACGCCTGTACATAAGCCGCCAGAATAAATCCACCGTTTGCTGCGCCTTCTGCAATCACACCGCTGGTAGCACCCAAGTAGAACAAAGAAATGTACACGAATGCCAAACCTGCTGCGGCAATCAAGCCCGCGTACACAAGGTATTTACACAAACTTTTTTGATCCGATACGCCTTTTTTACGAATCACATCAACAATCAACATGCCAAACATCAACGCTGCAAACGTATCCATGGTGTTGTAGCCTTCCAAGAATCCCGTTACGAAAGGCGCTTTCACGTATTCTCCTTTAGCTGCTTCAATCGCGCCTTGAGGAGAAACAAACACAGCAATGGCTAAAATGGCTAGAATGGCAAATAAAGCGGGTGTTAAGTATTTACCGATCATGTCGATCAACTTACCGCGAGACCAAGCAAAGAATAACGCAACAGAGAAGAAAATGATGGAGAAAAGAATCAAGCTGCCTTGTCCTGTTTCCCCTAAAAAGGGTTTCACTGTCATTTCAAATGCCACTAATCCCGTACGCGGTGCGGCAAAAGCAGGTCCGATAATAATAAAAATCAGTACCGCCATGATGGTCGCCACTTTTGGCGGTAAATCACGGGTCAGTCCTTTCCAACCACCACCAGCTACCGCAACGGCAATGATGCCCATTAACGGCAAACCAACTGCGGTTGCTAAAAAACCAAACATGGCTGGCATTAAGTTGGTACCCGCCATTTGTCCAGCTAATGGTGGAAAAATGATATTTCCTGCTCCGAGGAAAAACGCAAAGGTCATAAACCCCAATGCTAATACATCTGTCATTTTTAATGATTTACTCAAAATGGCGTTCCTCTCATTCTGTCTGCATTTATTGTGTTGGTTTATCTTTTTTCTTTATTTAGTCGATATGACTATTTTTTATCTTTCTACAAGCATAATGACTAAAAAGAATACAATCCGCAAGCATACAGTGAAAAAGACTACTTTTAAGCAATCAGCTACGTTAAAACTAGATTTTTTAACCACTTAGAAAAAATAAAACAGCATATAACTCTATAAAAGATGGTTTTTAAAGAGAATAGAAAACAGTGATTTATGATATTTTCGTTAAAATATTCTAAATTTTTAAATAAAAACGATAGATTTAACTAAGAATATAACTTTCATTAATAAACGGTATCAATATGGGAAGAGGATTCACCTTCAAACAATTTCACGTCGATGACCACGATTGCGGTATGCCAGTGAGCACAGATGGCGTTCTATTAGGGGCTTGGGCGCAATTACACCCTCAAGGTATGACGGTTGATATTGGCACTGGTAGCGGCTTATTGGCGTTAATGGCTGCACAGCGTTATCCTGAAATCGACATTTTAGCCTTGGACATTGATCCAAAAGCAACCCAAGCGGCTCAACGTAATTTTCAGAGCTCTCTATGGGGGAATCGTCTGAAGTCTGAAAATCACCGTTTCCAGCTTTGGTCAAAAGAACAGCCCAAAGGCCGCATTTACAATATTTTGTGTAACCCTCCTTATTTTAATTTTGGGGAGCAAACCGAGCTAATTTCTCGAGCAACAGCACGGCATACCGATCAACTTTCTCATCACGATTTATTGCTGGGTGTACAACGAATTTTGCATAAAGACGGGAAAGCCAATTTTATCCTTCCGACCTACGAAGGAGAACAATTTATTCAACAAGCACAATCGGTTGGCTTATTTTGCATACGCCTGTGTTCGGTAAAAAGTACAGAGAAAAAACCTGTAACTCGCTTACTCATTGAACTGAGCCACCAGCCAATATCACAAGCACAGGAAACACTGGTTATTCACCAGAATGGGCACTATTCCTCAGCGTTTTCTGCCCTCACCCAAGCCTTTTATCTTAAACTTTAAAGAAAAATTGTGCTTTAATCGTGATCGTTGTGGCAATTATCTCTATAATGCCGCCCCTTATCCAAATGCCTGTGAGCGTTGTGCTTAAACATAACGGAGCAACATGCTCTTAGGTTGGTCTTATTTCCAAGGAGAATTAACTGGTGAAAGACTTTTCCGAACTCGAGTTAAACAGCGAATTGTTACAAGCCATCAAAGAAGTCGGTTATGAGCGCCCTACTTCGGTTCAAGAGCAAGCCATTCCCCCCGCACTAGATGGTCGAGACATATTAGCGTCGGCTCCAACGGGTACCGGAAAAACGGCGGCGTTTGTGCTTCCGATGTTACAACACTTACAGGATTTCCCTCGCCGTAAGCCGGGACCTGCACGTGTTTTAATCTTGACACCAACCCGTGAGTTAGCAATCCAAGTCGCTGATCATGCTCGTGCATTAGCAAAACATACAACGTTGAATATTTTCACCATTACTGGTGGTATTTCATACGACGAGCACGCGACTCAATTAGGCAAAACACAAGACATCGTAGTCGCAACTCCCGGTCGATTGATGGAATACATCGAAAGCGAGCGTTTTGATTGTCGCGCTATCGAATGTCTGATTCTTGATGAAGCCGATCGCATGCTGGATATGGGTTTCACTAGCATTGTTGAGCGCATCAATACCGAATGCCGCTGGCGTCGTCAGAGCTTATTGTTCTCTGCCACTTTAGAAGGCAAAGGCGTTCGTGAGTTCTCTGAAACCATTTTGAATGAGCCAATTGAAATTGATGCAGAGCCACCTCGTCGTGAGCGCAAGAAAATTCATCAGTTTTACCATCGCTGTGATTCAATGACACACAAGCTGGCCATTTTAGAAAGTATTCTAAAAAATGAAGCTGAACGTACCATCATTTTTGTAAAAACACGTGAACGCCTAGGTATCCTTCGCGGTCAATTAGACGCAATGGGC